>CACNGE010000009.1 GCA_902619855.1 uncultured Bacteroidota bacterium | reverse complement strand
GGCAAGGGCATTGTATGTGAATGTACCTGCCCATCCTTTAGCAGAGCCAAGCACATCCGAGTTTGAAAACCCTCCAACAGCTATAATCAATTGCAAATCTCGAAGATCTTCTTGTCCAGACATCAAATCTGTCATATGTATATCTTTGACTTCAAAGCCAGCCAAATCCATCATGTAGGCCATCTCACGTTCAGAGTTACTTCCTTTTTCGCGTATAATTGCTGCCTTGATTCGCTGATCTTGATTGACTTCGGGGAGCTTTCCATCAAATGAGGATGGGAATGAAAAGGTCAGTGGTGTTTTTTCGATGCTTTCAAATCGCTCTTTTGCTTTTGCAGGAACTGTTTGATGATTGTCCATCAAATAAGAGGTTGTTATCCAATGTTTTCTATAGGTGGGGATATGAAAATCAAAGCGATTACTTCCCAATTGAATTTTGACAATATCTGATTCGTTGACTTCACCGATTTCGAAAACGGAGACGCCTTTATTTTTGAGGTCCTGTGCGCTTTCAGCATTGGTTTGAATCACAACAGCAGGGTTTTCAGCGTATATTATTTGTGGATCAAATGAAGACAAGTCAATGCGCAATCCAATTTTATTTTCAGCAAAACACATCTCCAGCAAAGTGGTTATAAGACCTCCCGAACCAATGTCATGCCCAGCATATATTTCACGCTTTTTGACGAGTTCCTGTATGGCATCAAAATTCACTCTAAACTGTGTGGCATCACTCACATCAGCTGCTTGATTCCCTACACAATTTTTGAGTTGTGCATAGGCAGTCCCTCCAAGTTGACAGTTTTGATCGCTCATTGGTATATAGTAGAGCTTCCCTTTGTTGGGACGTGCCATCGGGCGAACAACACTTTTGATATCGCTACAATGTGCAGATGCAGATATGATGACAGTTCCTGGCGCCAACACTTCTTTGTCGCTATACTTTTGTTTCATCGACAAAGAATCTTTTCCTGTTGGGATATTGACACCCAGAGAAATCGCAAAAGCAGCACAGGCTTCAACAGCACTGTAAAGGCGTTCGTCTTCTCCTGGATTGTTGCAAGGCCACATCCAATTGGCAGAAAGGCTAATAGAACTTAATCCATTTTCAATTGGAGCCCAAATGATGTTTGTCAATACTTCAGCGATTGAAATTCGACTCCCTGCTGCAGCATCAATCAGGGCAATTGCTGGAGCATGGCCGATGGAAGTTGCAATTCCTTTTTCCCCCAAATAATCGAGTGCAACGACTCCACAGTTTGCCAGTGGCAGTTGAAGTGATCCAACAGTTTGTTGTTGGGCAACACGACCACCAACACAGCGATCAACTTTGTTTGTCAGCCAATCTTTGCACGCAACGCTTTCCAGTTGTAGTAAGTTTTCGACATCGCTGTAGAGATGCTTGAGGTCAAATGGCACATCTGAAAGCTGTGTTTCTTGACGTTGATCGACTAAAACAGTTTTTGGTGTTTTGCCAAAAAAATCATCAATAGACAAGTCAATCGGCTTGGTTTTTTTGCTTTCAGAATGCACCACAAAACGATTGTCTTCAGTTATATATCCAACGTCAAACAGAGGTGCTCTTTCTCGTTCTGCAATTTTTTGTAGGTATGGAAGGTCTTTTTCTCTGACAATCAAGCCCATTCGTTCTTGCGACTCGTTTCCAATAATTTCTTTTGCCGATAGTGTTTTGTCGCCAATTGGCAAGGCATCGATATTGATGATCCCTCCAGTGTCTTCAACAAGTTCTGAAAGGCAATTGAGGTGGCCACCTGCTCCATGATCGTGAATAGATATGATCATGTTATCATCAGATTCTGCCAATGCTCGAATCACATTGGAAACTCGTTTTTGCATTTCGGGGTTGGAGCGCTGTACAGCATTGAGTTCAATTCCAGATGAGAAAGCTCCTGTATCAGCAGACGATACTGCAGCTCCTCCCATACCAATACGATAATTATCTCCACCCAGTATCACAATACGATCTCCTTTTTTTGGCGTTCTCTTGGCACTGTGGTCGGCATGCGCATAACCAACACCTCCAGCAAGCATAATAACTTTATCATAGCCTATTGTTCGACCATTTTCCTCATGCTCAAAAGTCAATAAAGAACCAGTGATTAAAGGTTGTCCAAACTTATTTCCAAAATCACTTGCTCCATTGGATGCTCGAATCAGAATATCCAGTGGTGTTTGATACAGCCAGTTGCGCGGAGGTTGATGCTCCCAAGGGCGATTGGGTTTGGTTCGAGGATAAGAAGTCATATAAACAGCTGTTCCTGCCAAGGGAATCGACCCTGTACCACCTGCCATCCGATCTCTAATTTCACCCCCAGAACCTGTGGCAGCGCCACTAAATGGTTCGACAGTGGTGGGAAAATTGTGCGTTTCTGCCTTAAGCGAAATGACAGATGGAATGTTCTTTTTTCTGTAAACACCTGCTTGGTCTGCATGTTGAGGTGAAAACTGTTCGATGATCGGGCCTTTAATAAAAGCGACATTGTCTTTGTATGCAGAGACTAGGTTTTCTGGGTGTTTTTTTGAAGTGTTTTTAATCAAAGAAAATAATGACTCTTTTTTTTGAATCCCATCGATGTCAAAAGACCCATTGAAAATTTTATGACGACAATGCTCTGAATTTACTTGCGAAAAACCAAACACTTCTGAGTCGGTTAATGAACGTCCTAGCTGCTTTGATAATTGCTCAAGATAAGTCACCTCATCACTGTTTAGCGACAGCCCCTCAGCTTTGTTATAAGCAGAAATATCGTCGATTTCACGAATGGGTTCTGGTTTGATGTCGATGCTAAACAAGTTTTGATCCAAACCATCAAAACGTTCAGACGTCATTGGATCAATGGTTTCGTCTGATGCCAAAGGGGTGAATTGCTCGATTCTAACAATCCCTTCAATCCCCATATTTTGTGTAATCTCAACTGCGTTGGTGCTCCAAGGCGTAACCATGCTTACTCGTGGACCTACATAAACACCATCGATTGTAGTGTTTTGAAGATAGGGTTGATCGCCAAATAGCCAGCTGAGTTTAGAGATGACATCTGCATCAATAGATGTTTGAATCTGCAAGGCAAAGATGCGTTGGGTTATATCCCCAAAAAAACAAATCATAGAAACAGAATGATGTACAAAAATAATTAATTGATTGCTTGTAGGGTATTGATAATGATAGGAAAGTATGAATCCTTTTCACTTATTTATCAACAATCATGATCGAATCATTCTTGCCATATAGAAGCCATCAAAACCACTTTTGGCAGGGCTTATGAAGTGATCTTTTTCGAGATTAAATTCAGTTCCTTTTGGGGATTTTAAAAACTCCTCTACTTGCTCTTGGTTTTCCTCTTTCAGTATCGAGCAGGTTGAATAGATCAGCTTCCCACCTGGTTTAACCATCGGCGCATAAGCAGTTAAAATTTGTTGTTGCGTTTGCTTTACTCTTTCTAAAAAATCAGCATCAATTTTCCATTTTGCATCAGGGTTACGACGCAACACACCTAGACCAGTACAAGGTGCATCGATCAACACACGATCAGCACGATTTTGTAGTTTTTTAATCACCTTGTTCGAGCTGATTTGTCTTGTCGTGATGTTGTGAGCCCCTGCACGTCGTGCTCTTCTTTTCAGTTCATTTAGTTTGTGTGAATAAATATCCAGTGCTGTGAGTTGCCCTTTGTTTTCCATCAATGCAGCGAGGTGTAAACTCTTACCTCCAGCACCTGCACAGGCATCGATTACCTGCATTCCAGGTGATACTTCTGCGAAATATCCAACGAGCTGTGAAGAAGCATCTTGCACCTCAAAGAAACCCTTTTGAAACAATTCAGTGTCAAACACATTTGCCCTTTCTTTCAAAATCAGAGCATCTGGATAGGAGGGGTATGAAACGATCTTGAACCCCTCTAGCGTTAATTCTTTTTGAAGGATTTTTGGGTTTGTTTTTAATCGATTGACGCGCAGCACCACACTTGCTTGGGTGTTGAGTGCGTCGAGCTCATCTCGCCATTTTCTTTCCCCAAAATTGGCAACACCAATGTTATCCAACCAATCTGTAATCGAGCATACCAAAGCTCGATGTTTTTGAAGACCATCAAATTTTCCTTTGACCCTTCGAATAGGTGTTTTCTGAACCTCGTCCCAAGGAGGAAGTGAAATGCCTTGCAGCACCCACCTCACGCTGATCAGCCGCCAAAGATTCGAATTGCTAAATGGCTCTTTCACATCAGCCAATTCGGCATAAAGTCGTTTCCAACGAATGATTTCATAAGTGTTTTTAGCAATAAATCCACGATCTCGTTTCCCCCAACGCTTCTCTGATTTGAGCATTTTTGCAATGACCTTATCTGCCTGTTTGCCTTGGTTGAAAATAGCCTCCAAGCAGTTGACCACAGCAACTGCAAGGTTTTTGTGGAGTCGTACATGCTTATGCCCCTGCTTCATCGTGTAATTATTGAAAAGATTGGAGTTCGATGAGTTTGTTGTAGGCACCCTTTTTGGAAATCAATTCATCATGTGTTCCTCTTTCAACAATCTTTCCATTCTGTAAAACAATAATCAAATCTACATTCTGTATGGTTGATAAACGATGGGCAATGACAATGGATGTTCTATTTTTCATCATTTCGATCAGTGCGTCCTGTACCAATCGTTCAGATTCTGTGTCTAGGGCAGAAGTTGCCTCATCTAAGATGAGAATCTCTGGATTTTTAAGCACAGCCCTAGCGATCGATAGTCTTTGTTTTTGCCCACCTGAAAGCTTGTTTCCTCGTTCTCCAATCACTGTATCAAACCCCTGGGGAAGGGCCTTAATAAATGATAATGCGTTTGCAATTTCAGCTGCATTTTGAAGTTCTTTTTCAGAGGCGTCAGGCTTTGCAATTCGAAGATTATTTGCAACAGTATCGTTGAATAAAATAGCCTCTTGCGTAACGATTCCCATAAATGAACGCAGCTTGTCTTTGGTCAATTTTCGAATGTCTGTACCGTCGATAGAGATGGAACCATCATTAATATCATAGAATCGAGGGACTAGATTTGCAATGGTTGTTTTACCTCCACCTGAGGGTCCAACGAGTGCCACAGATGATCCTTTTGGGATGCTCAAATTGAGCTTTTCAATCACAATTTTATCTTCATAGGCAAAAGAGACATTATCAAATACTACTTCTTTTTTGAAAGCATTTAGTCCCTCAGGTTTTGACGGATCCTTGATGGGGTTGTTGGTTTCGAGTATTTCAAGGATACGAGCAGCAGCTGCATTCCCTTTTTTGATGCTGTACAATGCTTTACTAATGCCTTTTGCAGGGGTTAATACTCCATATGCCAATGCCAAAAAGGTGAGAAAGGCTGCAGCGTTGAGTTCTTTTTCCACAAGCACCAAACTGCCACCATACCACAATAAAATTCCAAAGACACCAATGCCTAAAAACTCACTGAGGGGGCTCGATAAATTCATCCGATTGATCAAACTATTTGATAGTTTAAACAAACGTTGATTAGTTGATTTAAAATTATTTTGAAACGCTTTTTCTGCTCGAAAAGCTTTAATGATATTGAGTCCGCCAATGGTCTCTTCAATCTTGGAAAGAATATCACCAACTTCAATTTGAACCTTATTTGATTTGGGCTGTAGTGTCTTTCCTATTCTTGAAATGATGATGCCAGCAAAAGGCACAAACAACAACACAAATATTGTGAGTTGAGGACTGATGCTGAACATCATAATCAGCGCAAATATTATTGTGAGTGGTTCGCGAATGAGCAGCTCGAGTATAGATAAAAAGCTGTATTGAACTTCAGTAACGTCATTTGAAACGCGCGACATAAAGTCACCTTTTCGCTTTTCAGTAAAGTGTGCAATCGATAAGTTGGTTATTGTGTTGTACAATGCGATTCGGATATCTTTTAATATCCCATTACGCAAAAAAGTGATGAAGAACAGCGCAATGTAGTTGAATAGATTTTTTAATAAAAAAGTGGCTAAAATCAAGGAAATCACCAATACTAAAGCACGCTGTGGGTCATCGCTGGCATATCGAGTTACTTCAAAACTCATTCGATCAGAAATGTAGGTTTTAAAATCTAAAGCACCTGAAAAGGAGGGTTTGGTGTAAACAGTTCGGTTTTCCCCAAATAATACTTCCAACATCGGCATAAGCACCAAAAATGAAAATGCATTGAAGAAAGCATACAAAATATTGAAGAAAATATTCAGCGCCATGTACTTGTAGTAGGGCTTGGCAAATCGAAATATTTTCCAAAAATAAGTCATGCTGTTAATCCTAATTGCACGCACATTCGATCAATACTATCGATTAAATCTGAGCGCAATGCAGTGTATTCTAAACGATTATTGAAAGGACAGTGAACACTGAAATAAAATTTGATTTTTGGCTCAGTGCCGCTTGGTCGCGCTGCGACTTTGGTGCCATTTTCAGCTGTAAATATAATGACATCTGATTTGGGAAGCGTCATCTTTTCTTTTTTACCACTCTTACAGTCGAATTTTATTCCCGTTTTAAAATCCTCAATGGTTTCAATCACAACGCCATCGATTTCACTGGGTGGTTTTTTTCGAAGATTATCCATCATTTGTTTTATATCATGTGCACCCTCTTTTCCTTTTTTTACAAATGAGACCAGTTTTTCTTGATATAACCCAAATCTCTCATAGGCTTTTAGCAGCTGGTCGAAAAAGGTTTCACCATTTGATAGGGCAGTAGATGCGACTTCACATGCGAGTAATGATGATGTGATGGCATCTTTGTCTCGTACAAAATCCCCAACCATAAATCCAAAGCTCTCTTCGCCGCCTCCTACAAAAGCTTTATCAGCATAATCTTCAATCATTTTAGCAATCCACTTAAAACCAGTCAAGCCTATTTTGCAATCGAGGTTGTAGTGTGATGCCAACTTTTCCATCATGGGGGTTGAAACAACAGTTGACCCAATGAAATAGGCTTTGTTTTGATCTTGTTTGAGATGTTCCAAAATAAACTGGGTCATTACAATCATCGTTTGATTGCCATTGAGGAGTTCCAACTCGCCCTTTTGATTTCGAACAGCAATCCCTATTCGATCTGCATCAGGGTCAGTGCCAATCACAATGTCAGCATTGACTTCCTCTGCTTTTTGTAGTGCCAAAGCTAGAGCTGCAGGTTCTTCAGGATTGGGAGAATCTACTGTTGGAAAATCCCCATCTGGCTCAGCTTGTTCATCTACGATATAAACTTGTGAATAGCCTGCTTTTTGCAACACAGCTGGAATAGCAGTAATCGATGTGCCGTGAAGTGAAGTGAATACAATTTTGAGTTTTGATCGATCGCCATTCCCCAGTCGACCATTGGCAACACAAGCATCTTGAAAGACCTCATCTAGTTCCTTGTCTATAGATGTAATATTTTCTGGTTTGGCAACAAATTGAATGTCTGAAAATTGAGTGGCATTGATTTCTTCAATAATTGCATTGTCGTGTGGTGGTACAATCTGTCCACCATCTTCCCAATAGACCTTATAGCCATTATATTCAGGTGGGTTGTGGGAGGCAGTAAGAACAACACCACATTGAGCGCCCAACTCACGCACAGCGAATGACACTTCAGGGGTTGGCCGAAGCTCAGAAAAAAGGTAGACATGAATGTCGTTTGCAGAAAAAATATTTGCCACAGTTTGCGCAAGTGTATCACTTTGGTGTCTACAGTCATACCCAATAATGACCTTTGCTTGTTTGTCAGGAAATTTTTTTTTGATGTAGTTGCTTAGTCCTTGGGTGTTGCGTCCAAAAGTATATCTATTCACTCGATTGGTGCCAACGCCCATGATGCCGCGCATACCTCCAGTCCCAAATGATAGGTTGGTATAAAAGGCATCTTCTAACGCTTCGGGGTTGTTTAAAAGGGCAGTAACTTTTTCTTGTGTTTCTTTGTCAAAAGGCTCTTTTTGCCATTTGGCAACCTGAGCCATAAAGTTGTCATTCATTCGATATAATTACAAGCAACAAATTTAGGCAATCATTTGATTTTAAATCTTAAAATGATTCGCGAATCCTATAATTTGGAATTTTGTTTCGACTTCTTAGAAGCAACTCTGCCAAAAACCCAGCAAGAAAAAACTGACTTCCCAGGGTCATGGTCGTTAAAGCAATGTAAAACTCAGGTCTTTCGGTAATCAGTCGACCCTCTGTTTCTACATAGAGTTTATCGATTCCTAGGTACAAAGCAAAGCCAAAACCAGTGACGAGCATCAATGTTCCAATCAAACCAAAAAAATGCATGGGTCGTTTGCCAAATCGCTGTAAAAAAAGAAGTGTGATTAGATCCAAAAACCCATTGACAAATCGTTTGGAACCAAACTTGGTTTTTCCATATTTTCGAGCACTGTGTTTAACAACCTGTTCCCCAATGGCACTATATCCAGCATGTTTGGCCAACAGTGGGATATATCGATGCATTTCACCATGGACTTGAATCGATTTTACAACTTCATTTCTGTATGCCTTAAGGCCACAGTTAAAATCATGCAAAGGGATTCCTGAAAAAAGGCGTGCAGTCCAATTGTAGAACCTTGAGGGAATCGTCTTTGTAAAAAGAGGATCATGTCGTACCTTTTTCCAACCAGAAACCAGGTCTAGATTCTCACTTTTCAGTTTATTGTAAATTGCTTCTAACTCTTTAGGATTATCTTGTAAATCAGCATCCATTGTAAAGACAACCTCTCCTTGCGAGCGTTCAAAGCCCGCATGGAGAGCTTGAGACTTTCCAAAGTTTCGAGTGAATTTTATGCCACTCACACGATCATCTGTCTTGCGAAAAGAATTGATGATATCCCAACCACTGTCTCGACTCCCATCATCGACAAAAATGAGTTCATAAGACCAGTTTGTAGTTGATAGCGATTGAGTGATTTGCTTGTAAAGCTCTGGGAGCGATTCCGATTCATCTAGATAAGGAATAACAACAGAAACATCAACATGATTTTGTTTATTCACTCCTGATTTTGCTTTAGCTTCTTCTGGTAAAGAGTCCTGTGATCCAACCAACAACTAACCCATAAATACAAGAAAAAATCAAAAGAAATGGATAAGTAACCCAAAAGAATTTCGCTTGCATATCCACTTGTTGTTGAATCTGATCGGAGGTCATCTGGGGAAACCTTTCTGCCATTTGCTTCGCTGTAACCTCGTTTCCAAGCCTTTCAACAAAATCTGGCTCAATGACATTCGCAAATAAAAGCGTGTAAAATACAGCTATAATCCCTGAGATCACTGCTGTTGCTGTGCCGAGTTTTACTGCCTGCCTTACGCTTAATTTATTGCCATTTGCAGATCGAAAACTAACAATCGCAATGATGATACACGCTGCAGTTACAACTAAATTTACAATTTGAGGTAAGTTTGAACCTGAATATGTAAGGTCCATAAAGTGTAATATCAAGCTGAAAGCAATGGTTATAATTGAAATGATTATGCCATACCTATAGGCATAAGTTCGAATAGTAGGGGAGTTTGTTTGCATTATTGTTGTTTTATTGTATGGTAAAATTAGGAAAAACTATTAAATTTGCACACATTTTAATTTTATAAGGAAATGAAATCAGGTATTCATCCCGAAAATTACAGATTGGTAGCTTTCAAAGATATGTCCAATGATGACGTCTTTATTACAAAGTCAACTGCAAATTCTAAAGAAACAATTGATGTTGATGGTGTTGAGTACCCATTGATCAAACTTGAGATTTCAAGAACTTCTCATCCTTACTACACTGGAAAAGCCAAATTGGTTGATACTGCTGGTCGTATTGATAAGTTCAAAAACAAATATGCAAAGTTCAAAAAATAGACTTTCATCTTCTCTACTCCTCTCTTTGAGAGGTTTTTTTTATTTTTAGACATTACAACATCACATGAATATTCGATTGTTTGATGGATTAGACAGAGAACACTTGCTTCCTTTTGTTCATTTGCGCCCTGTTGCTGACTTGTTTATGGGTGGAATGACTTTTCGAGAGCGATGGCTCAAATTATTTGCATATAGTGTGACTGTCGAAACAGTTGATTATCTCATTGAACCAAATGACATAACACCTGACATCTGCATACTTGCGTCTCTGATTCCAACTACAGAATTTGTCGATGCTGTTCAATCTTTAACACCCAATCAAAAACTCGTCTGTGAGGATGAGGTTCTTGCCTATCATGGGGGTATTGCTTCAAATGATTCAATTTTAGATTCCTACAAAAGCATTTCGATTCAAAAATCAAAGTTTATTCGCATCAAGCACAACTGGGATCTTTTTCTGATGAATGAGCATGCACTGCGATTTGATATTTCATTACTCGCAAAAGATAAAGTCTCTGCAACGATAACTGACACCAACGTACAAATTGGCGATGGTGCAATAACGATCGGCTCCAATGTAAACATGGAAGGGGTTAGTCTAAATACAACCGATGGCCCGATCTACATTGATGAAGGTGCAACTATAATGGAGGGTTCTATGTTGAGAGGGCCTTTATATGTTGGAAAAAACAGCGTCATTAAAATGGGCACCAAGGTTTATTCCAATTGCTCCATTGGGCCAAAGGCAAAAGTCGGAGGGGAAGTCAATAATGTTGTTTTTTTTGGCAATTGCAACAAAGGTCATGATGGCTTTTTGGGTAATGCTGTGATTGGCGAGTGGTGTAATATCGGTGCTGGGACAGATGCTTCAAACCTTAAAAATAACTATGGACTTGTGCGTGTTTGGGATTATATAAGTGGCAATTTCGCCAAGACTGACCTGCAGTTTTGTGGGCTTATGATGGGGGATTATTCCCAATGTGCCATTCAAACCACTTTCAATACGGCTACTATTATTGGGGTGGGTTGTAACTTATTTGGGCATGGTTTCCCACGCCAGTTTATCCCTAGTTTTTCGAGAGGAGGCGCACAAGGCTTTACCGAAAATCGACTCGATAAAGTCATTGAAATTGCAAAAGCTATGAAAAAGCGAAGGGGTGTTGAACTTACTTTAAAGGAAAGCGAGCATCTGCAGACAGTATTTCAAAGTACTGCAAACCTCAGAAATTAATTCAAGTTCATTATCTGCATTTCGTAAGAGAAACGTACTGACTTATTTGATTTTTTACATTTGAAAAATCCCTTGACTTATTCGAAATTGATTTTCTGTTTTCATTGTGTAGTCAGTAGGTTTATTCCGCTGCGACTATATGCAAAAAAGTCAAGGAAATTTTAAAATTATATATCACCGAATCTATTAATTATGGCCAAAAATTACAAATCAGCAATTACAGGTCGTTTCGTTTCCAAGGAATTTGCTAAAAAAATCCTCACACCACTGTTGGAGAAAAAAAAGACGAAAGAAAAAGTTTAAGTTTTAAGGTTTTACTTTTCTTACCCTCCTCAAATCAAGCATATTCACTGGATTGGGTATCATTCCCTCCACATTGGGGTGTGTAAAGCGTAGAACTTCATCATAATACAAAAGAATAAAAGGTGCTGTATCAACGAGTTGTTGATCTAAACTTGTGATCAAATTATTCCGTCGATCGGCATCCAAGGTTGCTGCAATTTCTTTGTAGTCCTCGTCAAACGTTTTGCTTTTGAAGTGCGTGTAATTGGGGCCATTTGGAGAAAAATTTTCTGAAAAATATGGCAGTAGATAATTTTCAGGATCAGGGTAGTCTGCTACCCAACTGGCACGAAACAATTCTAATTTTCCATTTGACTTGGCCTCGCGCAATGCTGCTGAAGGCATTACCTCTATATTGATCGTTATCCCAATTTGATTGTAGGCATTTTGGAGATAGGTACACAAATCAACATAATTGTCATCAGTTGCGAGAGAAAGGGTCGGATTCTGAACCCCAGTATCGATCCGAAACTGCTCAACGAATTCTTTTGCCTTTTTCATGTCATAAGAATACCCTTGAACAGTTAGATTGGTATTGAGTCCGTCAGGGATAAAACCTTTGGTTGCAGGACTTCCGATATTATTTTTTAAAAACCGAATCATCTCCTTTCGATCAATACCATAATTGAGTGCTTTTCGCAAAGCATTGGATTGAATTTCAGCTTTATTATTGTCCAAGTAAATGCCGATGTATTCTGTATTTAGATAAGGTGAATGAAGCAGTTTGATGCTGTTTTTGTACTTCGTTTGCAATTGTCCATTTTTATCCAGCAACACATCTTTATAGGATGCGTCCAGCGAATTGATCATGTCTAATTTTCCTTGTAGAAACAACAAAAACTCACTTTGTTTATCAGGTACAAAAGTGATGGCCACTGATTCGAGGTGTGGTAACTGTTCTCCCTTTTCATTGGTTTCAAAATACAATTGATTTTTTCGCAATACCATTTTGAGGTTTTGCATCCAAGCTTTCACATAAAATGGCCCTGTGCCTATGGGTTTGGTACTGATGGTGTTGTTTGGCAGGTCATCAAGTTCCTTTGGTAGCACACTGAGGTATTTCATGCTCAAAATTCCCAGAAAAGGACTAAAAGGATATGTGAGTTCAATTTTAAGTGTATTGTCATCAACAGCTTCGTAATGCTTTACACTTTCAAGTGTCCACAGCCCCGGTGATGCAATTTTTTTGTCTTTAATTCTGTCAAAACTGTATACAAAATCACTGGCAGTGACGACTCTAGTTTTTTGATCTCCAAAGATTTCAGATGTATGAAAATAGACATCATCACGCAAATAAAAGAGATAGGTTTTTGCATCTTCTGAAATCTCCCAATGGGTTGCAATATCAGGTTTTATATTGAGTTCATCGTCTAGTCGTACAAGGCCATTAAAAATTTGATTCATCGCCCAAATACTTCGCAAATCACGTGCGTAGGCAGGATCTAGAGTATTGATGTTTTCATGAACATTGAGTCGAAAAACATGCTGGAAATCGATTTTGTTGTTTGAAGAACAACCGAATAGACAAACAAGTAATATTGAAACGAATCTAATCCAAATAAAACTGTATTTTTTGTTCTTTTTCAAGGCTTTATATTTGCACCATAAAATTAAACCAATTCTGATAAAGTTTTGACATCTGCGACTGTTGCTTTTCAAACCTTGGGTTGTAAACTCAATTTTTCAGAGACCTCTACTTTGGCACGCAAGTTTGTTGCAGCGGGTTATGAGTGGGTTCCTTTTGAGATGAAAGCAGATATTTATGTCATCAACACTTGCTCAGTAACTGACAATGCAGACAAAAAATTTAAGTCATTGGCACGCCAAACGCGCCAACGCAACCCCAACGCATACTTGATAGCAGTTGGTTGTTATGCTCAACTTCAACCTGAAGAATTGGCCAAAGAGGACAGTGTTGATTTGGTTTTAGGTGCGAAAGAAAAATTTGACATCATATCCTATCTAACTGATTTGTCTAGGCCAGAGCAAACGCAAGTTCATGCTTGTTCTATCGAAGAAACAGACACCTATGTTGGGAGTTATGCGATTGGAGAGCGCACACGTGCGTTTTTAAAGGTACAAGATGGTTGTGATTATAAATGCACTTATTGCACCATCCCACAAGCACGTGGAATTTCAAGAAGTGATAAGCTGGAGAACATCATCAGTCAGGCCAAAGAGATTGCACGTCAAGACATAAAAGAAATTGTATTGACGGGGGTCAATATTGGCGACTATGGGAAAGGTGAGTTTGGCAATAAAAAACATGAGCATACTTTTCTCGAACTTGTACAAGCACTAGACGAGGTTGAGGGCATCGATCGTTTTCGAATCTCTTCGATTGAGCCCAACTTACTTTCGGAGGAGATGATCAATTTTGTTGCTAAATCCAAACGATTTGTCCCTCATTTTCATATGCCGCTTCAGAGTGGAAACAATGAGATTCTGGGTCAAATGCGTCGTCGTTATCAACGCCAATTGTATGTTGATCGAGTAAATCAAATCAAGCGTTTGATGCCAGATGCTTGTATTGGAGTGGATGTGATTGTTGGCTTTCCAGGGGAATCAGATCAACACTTTTTAGAAACATATTCTTTCTTAGTTGATCTGCCAGTCTCCTATCTCCACGTGTTTTCATTCTCCAAGCGACCCAATACTTCAGCAGCATCTATGCAAAATCAAGTACCAAAGGCAGTGATACAAAAACGATCGAAGATGTTGCGAGGATTGTCTGCAAAAAAGCGTCATGCTTTTTATGAAAGTCAACTCCAGAAAACAAAAACTATTTTATTTGAAGCTGATAATAAAGAAGGTTATATCCAAGGATTTACTGAAAACTATGTTAAAGTCAGAATGCCATGGGATCCTGCTTTTCAAAATCAAACACTGCAAGCAACACTTTCAGAAATTGATCAGAAGGGGATGGTTAGACTTGCAAAATCGGAATTGGTTTAGATACGTACACCAACAGGAAGCATACTGCGATACCTCTTGTTTTTTCTAATAAAACTTACGATTTCAGGGCTTGTTGGCATCACACTCACGTTGCGATCTTCGATTATGGAAAGCACTTTTTTGATGAATTCCTCTTTAAAAGTAGCGTCATCAATATTTTTAGGTAATATCAATTTTGTCAGAAAAATTTTTCTCTCTTGTAGCGCATACTCGATTTTGGCCAAACCATCATTTGTTTCGGTTTCAAATTGGCGCAAAAAGGAATTATCTGTGATTTCCATAACGTCAAACTTTCTGCAAATTTAAGTAAAATAAAAAAGACTGTAGTTTTGTAGAGTCATGAACAATGAAATCCATGTGTATTGTATGCCTGGAATGGCAGCAAATTCGAAAATTTTTGAATACATAAGTTTGCCCAAACTGTACAAAATTCATCTGTTGGATTGGATTGATCCCAAAATAGATGAGAGTCTTCAATCATACGTCAGTCGACTAAGTGAAAAGATAACACATGCAAATCCAGTTTTGATTGGCGTTTCGTTTGGGGGAATTATCGTTCAGGAAATGAGCAAACTTATTTCTTATAGAAAGGTCATTATCATTTCTAGTGTAAAATCATACAAGGAATTTCCAATTCACTTCACTCTTAGTCGAAAGTCCAAAGCATATAAATATTTCCCTACACAATGGGTTGATAAAACAGAGGATTTTATCAGTTTTGTTTTTGGACCATCCATGAAAAAGCGAATGAAGCTTCATAAGTATTACCTTTCTGTTCGAGATAAAAAATATCTTGACTGGGCTTTGCATCATTTTTTTCAATGGGATAGAGAAGAAGCTGACCCAGACGTGGTACATATTCATGGTTCTATCGATGCTTTGATACCAGTGTTTCCGATTAAAAATTATATATCAGTGCCAGGCGGAACACATGCCTTGATTTTGCAAAAAGCACCTTGGCTTAACAAACATCTTCCAGAAATCATTTCAAAATGAAAAATAATTTTTTGCCAAAATTTACTATTTTGTCTCTGTTATTTGTCATCATTTTTTTGACAAAATGCAACACATTCAACAGCAATTCAACCACTCATTTGAAGCTTCAAAGCATTCCATCACAACCAAAAACGATATCATTTGCAAATGAAAAAGTACCTCTGAATAAGTACTATCTCCAAGAGCGATTGGATCGTGAGTTATTGGTCAATACTTTTTGGCATTCGAATACGATTTTGGTGTTTAAACGTTCAAAAAAATACTTTCCAATCATCGAGCCCATCCTAGGCAAAAATGGCATTCCAGATGACTTTAAGTATTTGGCAGTCATTGAAAGTGGTTTGATTAATGTCAAATCTCCAGCAGGGGCAGAGGGATTTTGGCAGTTTATGCCAAAGACAGCAAGAGAATATGGATTGGAAGTGAATACAGATGTTGATGAACGCTTACACCTGATAAAATCGACTGAAAGTGCAGCTGAATACTTGAAATACGCTTATGAAGTGTTTGGAAATTGGACTCTGGCTGCAGCGTCATACAATGCTGGAATGCAGAGAATACAATCTGCGATGAACAAGCAAAAAGCAAAGTCCTACTACGATTTGTTTCTCAATGAAGAAACCAGTCGATATATGCATCGACTACTCGCCACAAAGTTGATTTTTGAATCCCCTGAAACCTATGGTTTTGAGATTACTGATGAGGAGGCTTACGCTTTTCCAGAAATCAAGCTTGTTCGAATCAGCAAGTCGAACATTAACTGGGTTGAAGTTGCCTTGTCTCACAACATGAGTTATGCCGATTTGCGAGAATTAAACCCTTGGATCAAAGGGCATTCAACTGCTAACCGAAACCAAAAGGAATATGAAATTCAAGTACTGGAGAATTAAATACGTTTAAGCTGTTGTTGCATCAGCTTGATTTGTTCGCCCATGATTCCTTGTTTGTCGAGTTTTTTGGCTTCTTTGAGAAGTGTAGTTGCTTCTCGTTTTCTTCTTTTTTGCATCGCAATGCCTGCAAGACTGAGTTTAGCCATCGCCATATCATGCTTCATATTTAGACCAAGTGAAATGGCTTTTCGAAAGTATTTTTCTGCTTGTGTGAGATTGGATTGAGAAGTTATAACTCCTCTTATGAAATTATAATAGCCAACTTGCTTAGTCGTCAAAGCGCTTTCTGGATTTTTGATTCTGTTCAACAATCTTTCGGTTCCCTGAAAATCTTGTTTTCGCATACGCAGAAAAGCCAATAATAAAATTTCGTTTTTGTAGTATAAGAAAACAAACATACCAGAGAGAAAAATCAATGCAATTCCGTTGCCGATAAATTCTTCTGTAAATTGATAAACAGCATAGCCCAAAGTGAGAATGGCTAGAACGATTTTGATAAATTTTGGAAACATCTTATTGATTTGCGAGTCAAAAATAGATAATTCTTACGGAATGCTTCTTGAAATCGCCATTTTATATTGTATATTTGCAGACGTTTGAGTACGAGATACACATAATACTATGAAAAGAACATTTCAACCCTCTAATAGAAAGCGCCGCAACAAGCATGGCTTTATGGAACGAATGTCGTCTGTTGGTGGTCAAAAAGTACTTGCCGCACGTCGTGCCAAAGGCAGAAAGAAATTGTCTGTATCTTCTGAACCAAGACACAAAAAATAAGTGAATAAATCGTTGAAAAACAAAGGTGTTTCTATTTGTAGTGACACCTTTTTTTTATATATATTTCGACCAAAATTAAACACACCACACAACTTATGCCAAAGCGACCTGATTTAAACTCTATTCTCATAATAGGTTCAGGCCCCATCATCATTGGTCAAGCATGTGAATTCGATTATTCTGGAAGTCAAGCACTTCGTTCGCTGCGTGAAGATGGAATTGAAACAATTTTGATCAATTCCAACCCTGCAACGATTATGACTGACCCCTCTATGGCGGATCACATCTACCTAAAACCTCTCACAACAAAGTCTATTCGTGATATCCTTAAAAAACACAAAGTCGATGCTGTCCTGCCTACAATGGGTGGTCAGACGGCTTTAAACCTCTGTATCGAAGCAGATGAAAAAGGCGTTTGGGAAGAGTTCGAGGTTGAGATTATTGGCGTCGATATCGATGCAATTCAAATCACTGAAGATCGGGATCAGTTCAAAAAACTATTGAAAACCATTGAGATTCCTGTGGCTCCTGCCAAAACAGCAACTTCGTTTCTGAAAGGAAAAGAAATTGCACAAGAGTTTGGTTTTCCACTTGTGATCCGACCTTCATTTACCCTTGGTGGCACAGGCGCTTCCTTTGTACACTCTGCAGATCAATTTGAAACTTTACTGACAAGAGGATTAGAGGCCTCACCAATTCATGAGGTTTTGATTGATAAAGCACTTCTGGGTTGGAAAGAGTATGAGCTGGAATTGTTACGTGACAAAAATGACAACGTGGTCATTATATGTACCATCGAAAATATGGATCCGATGGGAATCCATACAGGAGACTCAATCACAGTTGCTCCTGCAATGACCTTGTCTGACACTGCCTATCAGCGTATGCGTGACATGGCCATTAAAATGATGAGAAGCATTGGTGACTTTGCAGGTGGTTGTAATGTGCAATTTGCTGTGAGTCCAGACGAGAAAGAAGATATCATTGCCATTGAAATCAACCCACGTGTGTCTCGATCTTCGGCCCTGGCCTCCAAAGCAACAGGATATCCCATTGCTAAAATCGCTGCCAAATTAGCAATCGGTTACTCTCTTGATGAGTTGAGTAATCAAATCACAAGATCAACTTCAGCATTGTTTGAGCCAACCCTCGACTATGTGATTGTGAAAATCCCTCGATGGAATTTTGACAAGTTTGAAGGATCTGAACGAGAGCTGGGCTTGCAAATGAAATCTGTTGGTGAAGTGATGGGCATTGGAAGGTCTTTTCAAGAGGCACTTCACAAAGCAACACAATCTTTAGAGATCAAACGAAATGGCCTGGGTGCAGATGGCAAGGGATATACTGATTATGAAAAGGTGATATCCAAACTCACTCATGCGACTTGGGATCGAGTGTTTGTACTCTATGATGCTATTCAAATGGGAATCTCTCTTGATCGCATACACGAAATCACTAAAATTGATATGTGGTTCCTGCGTCAATATGAGGAGTTATATAACCTTGAATTAAAAATTTCTGAGCACAACATTAAGGATATTTCAAAACCATTGTTGTTGGAAGCCAAACAAAAAGGATTTGCAGATCGTCAAATCGCTCATATGTTGCAATGCTTGGAGAGTGAGGTATATAATTTAAGAAATGAAATGGGCATGAAGCGAGTGTATAAACTCGTTGATACCTGTGCAGCAGAGTTTCAGGCACAAACGCCTTACTACTATTCTACCTTTGAAGATGAAGTTCTAATTAATGGAGGAGAAACATTTGTGGCTAACGAAAGTGTTAAATCTAAGCGAGATAAAATAGTTGTCTTGGGCTCAGGTCCCAATCGGATTGGGCAGGGGATCGAGTTTGACTACTGTTGTGTGCATGGTGTTTTGGCTGCTGCTGAATGTGGCTATGAAACGATTATGATTAACTGCAACCCTGAAACAGTATCTACTGATTTTGATACAGCAGATAAGCTCTATTTCGAACCTGTTTTTTGGGAACATATTTATGACATCATTCAGCATGAAAATCCAGTAGGAGTTATCGTACAGTTGGGTGGTCAGACTGCATTGAAACTTGCTGAAAAACTCAGTCGTTATGGCATCAAAATCATGGGGACTTCTTTCGATTCTCTTGACTTGGCAGAAGATCGAGGAAGCTTTTCAACCTTACTCAAAAAGAATAACATTCCTTATCCAGAGTTTGGTGTTGCTGAAACGCCTGAGCAAGCCTTGCAGTTGGCAGAAAAACTTGACTTTCCAATTCTTGTTCGACCATCCTATGTTCTTGGCGGACAAGGGATGAAGATCGTCATTAACAGAGAAGAGTTGGAAGCGCATGTAGTAGATTTATTGCAAAAGATTCCTAACAACAAATTGCTTTTAGACCACTATTTAGATGGCGCGATTGAAGCCGAGGCAGATGCAATTTGTGATGGCGAAACAGTAGAAATCATTGGGATAATGGAGCATATCGAGCCTTGTGGAATTCACTCTGGAGATTCCAACGCCACCCTACCACCTTTTAATCTTGGAGACTTTGTGATGCAACAAATCAAAGATCACACGAAAAAAATAGCTGTTGCATTGAACACGGTAGGTCTTATCAATGTTCAGTTTGCGATCAAAGATGACGTGGTATACATCATAGAAGCCAACCCTCGTGCTTCGAGAACAGTTCCTTTTATTGCCAAAGCAAAGCAGCAACCATTCGTAAATTATGCAACAAAAATCATGCTTGGCAAATACAAAGTAGGGGATTTTGATTACACCTCACACTTGGAAGGATTTGCGATCAAGCAACCTGTTTTCTCCTTCAATAAGTTTCCAAATGTGAATAAGGCATTGGGTCCAGAAATGAAGAGCACAGGCGAAAGTATCTTGTTCATTGACAGTCTGAAAGATGATGATTTCTACGAGTTGTATGCTCGCAGAAAAATGTATTTGAGCAAGTAGGTTTTTTTGTACATTCGTTTTATGTCATTAGAATCCATTTTACTACTAGTCATTTTGGGTGTTGTGCTTACAATGTTTTTTTTAAGAAATCGAAATACTTCAGGTTCAAATTCACTTTTGGTTCAGCTGAACGAAGCATTGCGTAACGAAATTCAAGAAATCAGAAAGGATGTAGCGCAAAACGCGCAAAGCTCAAGGATTGAAATTGAAGGGAAACTCAAAACCATCAATCAGGGGATTAGTGAGTTTCAAAAAAGCTCCAAACAAAACATGCAATTGCAGTTTTCTCAATCGAATAAAATCGTGAAAGAAGTCACTTCAGAATTAGAGAAAATCAAGGGTACAAACGAACAGGTGCTGAATTTTGCGACACAAATGAAATCGCTAGAGAAGATTTTAGGCAACTCCAAACAACGAGGGATTTTGGGTGAGATTCAACTCGAGAATCTTTTGGCCAATGTATTGCCTCCTGACTTGTTTAGTATGCAGCACAAATTTTCGAATGGTGAGATGGTAGATGCTGTTGTGAAGGTTGGTCAATTCATTATTCCGATTGATGCCAAGTTTTCATTGGATAACTACAATAAAATGATTGAAAGCAGCGATCCGAGTGAGATTAAAAATTTAGAGGCACAGTTTCGCAAAGACATACGATCTCGAATTGATGAAACTGCCAAATACATTAGACCAAACGAACAAACAACGGATTATGCCTATATGTTTATTCCAGCAGATGGGTTGTACCAAGACCTTCTGAACAGTCGAGTGGGAAGTTTACAGATCAATTCACGTGATTTGGTAAGTTACGCTTATGATCAAAAGGTGATGATTGTCTCTCCGATGAGTTTGTTTCCAATGCTTCAAATAACAGTGAAAGCTTTACACAATTTAAAGATTGAAAAGTCTGTTCAGGAAATACTTGCCAATGTCGATAAACTTAGCAAACATTTAAATGCCTATCAAACCTACCACAATAAACTAGGAAAAACCTTAGGTACAGCTGTCAACCACTACAATGATCTGTCGGGTGAATTTCGTAAAATCGATAAGGATATTATAAAGCTTTCCCCAGACAAAAAGCGTTTAGACATAGCCGAGGAGGTTTCCAAACCGAA
Source organism: uncultured Bacteroidota bacterium (assembly GCA_902619855.1). GTDB lineage: Bacteria > Bacteroidota > Bacteroidia > Flavobacteriales > Flavobacteriaceae > UBA724. The sequence goes on along the minus strand of CACNGE010000009.1, from coordinate 29,978 downwards.
TGTGCAGGAAGGGGATTAGTTGAGTTGTAACCGATTACTTGCCACAGAAAAACCATAGACCAGAACGATGCTGTATATGATATCACCAAGAAGGGATGTTGCAAAAAATGGTATCGCTAGGGTGAAACATGCAGTAAGACCCTCAATCGTTTTTGGATAATATAAAAGCCATACACCCAGGTTACTGATGACAAAAAACGAAATGCTACCAAGCAATACGAGTTTTGGGGTAACCTTATTTTTTTGTTGTCCTAACCAAGTAATGAGGGCAAACGATAGGTAAACAAAAAATGAAATGGTGTAAAACCCTAAAAATAAATCAGAGATTAACATCGCTAGAGTAGGCACTAAATAGGCAAGATGTTTTCTCGTAAAATAAGCCCCAGCAAAGAGAGACATTGCTGTGATTGGAGCAAAGTTTGGCGGATGAGGAATGAGTCTTGTAAGTGCAGCAATCAAAACAAAACTGACGAGTATTTTTTCTTTTTTTGAGAGCGTGAACACCATTCTAGCAATTTGAATCAAAAATAGCTATTTTTTTCATATAAATAATTTGTTTTTGCTTCACTACCTTTGTTGTTGAACAACGGTTTTACGAGTCACATTCGTGAGTCGTAAATAATAGGGAAGAAAGTGCAAATCTTTCGCTGTTCCCGCAACTGTAAACGTGTATAGTCATTTCTCTGCAAACCACTGACAAATCGTTGGGAAGGTTGAAATGAACGTGAGCCAGGAGACCTGCCGCTGTTATTACATGGTGTTGCTACTCGGGATAAGTAGGAATACTTAATTTAATTTTTCAAAATGATAAAAAACTTAGTGGCACAATTTGTGTGCTTGTTGGGCTGCTTTTTCGCAATCGCTCAAAACAATAATGTTGATCTCAAGGAAGTTACTGTGACAGACTCTCGCTTTGAAAGACCAGCATCTAAAAAAAGTCGTTCGGTAACCTTGCTCACAACCAAAGACATCGAACCTTATGTTGGAAGTACTCTTGCCGCCTTACTCAACGATCAGGTCGGCATTCATATCAATGGCTCAAATTCTCACCCTGGGTCAGAGTTGAGCTATTTTATACGAGGGGGAAACAATCGTCAGGTTTTATTCCTAATCGATGGCGTGCCTGTGAGCGATCCAACTCAAATTGAAAATGATTTCGATTTGAGAATAATCGATATTTCAACAATCGAATCTATTGAAATCATTCGTGGGGCTGCCAGTAGTTTATATGGAAGCGCAGCAGCAACGGCAGTCATCAAAATCACCACCAAACGACTCAATACCCAAGGACTGCATGGGTCGATTCGTACGATTTTTGGCACAAACAACGACCAAAAGAAATTTAGTGCATCACCCAATCATCAAAATCGACAAGTCCAACTTTCGCTTGGGAATGAATACAATGCTGGTTCTATTTCCTTACTCGATCAAAGAACACTGGGCATTTCATCTGTTGTTGGGGATGAGAATGACGCCACAAAAAAGCAAAATCTAGGTTTGCGTTATCAGTTACAACTACTACCTCAGTTTACTGTTAACGCCTTTTTTAATCAGAACTTTTTTTCCTCCCAATATGATGATAGTTTCCCTTCATTGATGGATGCAGATAATACATTTACAAGCGAAAGCCAACGCATCATCATTCAACCCAAATGGATGGGTAGTTCCAGTTCGTTCAATGGGCGAGTATCTTGGTCTTCAAACAGTCGTGACTTTGATTCATCATTTCCCATGTATTTTGAAGGAGATGTCACAGATATAGAGGGTGTTTTTTCTACCAATTTATCGCCTCAGTTGAAGGGGTTGGTTGGGGTGAATTATAAAAAACAAGAAGCCAAATTCAGCGATACAGTAAACATAGATTTCATGGACTATTTTGTCAATGTATTATACGACAGCAACAGTCGATTGGAGGCGCAAGCAGGCGCACGTATGAGTGAGCACAGTACCTACGGATCTCATTTGACTTACCATATCAATCCCTCAGTAAACTTTGCGTTAAATTCTTTTGACCTTCGTTTTTATGCCAATCTAAGCACTGCTTTCATTGCTCCTTCACTTTATAAATTATATGATTTATACGCAGGAAATGAAGCCTTACAACCTGAAACCAATCAAAGTTTTGAAATAGGGGGTTCTGCACTGTTCAATAATGATGGGCAGATCCAATTTGCCTATTTCAATAGAGATCATAAGAATTTTGTTGCCTATGACTTAAGCACCTATCGTTATGTGAACGATGCGAGAGATTTTAGTGTTTATGGCTTAGAATTTTTAATGGAATATCCATTCTCCGATAGGCTTCGTGTGCAGACCAATTACGCATACACCCAGCATGAGGAAGGGGAGGGCTTGCGTATTCCCAAACATAAGATGAATACAAATTTGCGCTATGATGTAAAGACAAAGACACAATTGCTCGCCAACATTCAATTTGTTGGAGATCGCGATGATTTGGCTGGACAAGGATTGGTGGAACTGTCATCCTATTGGTTGTTTGATTTTCGTGTTTCACATCAACTTTCCCAATCTGGGATGTCACTATTTGGCTCGATCGAAAATATGTTTAACGCTGACTATGAGGAAGTAAGTGGATACACTACTCTAGGTCGAAATCTTTCGATTGGCGTATCGTATGTATTTTAGTTGGGGTGTCGAAATGCATCAATGCTTTTTGCAAAGGAGCAAATTGTTTGAAATGAATGTTATCTGAGTCAATCGCTTTCTTTTCTAACCTCGCTGGGAGTGCACCCATGGTTTCTAGAGTTTTTTCTAAAAGGGGTTCATCGATCTCTCCAAGGGATCCCAAATTAGCAATGTCTTCCCTTAGAATATGATCTGCCTGAAGGCCATCTTCAAAGTCTGCAAACCCATCGGCATTGGAAATTTTTAGTGTGATTGGCTGCATTGCCCAAGTATGTCGAGGGTTGACAGTCCGATTGCTGTCAATCCAGTCATAGATAGTGTAGGAGCCAACATTCTTTCCTGTTGTGTGATCTCCAACCATTATCACATCAATATAGGGTGATAGGCCATTGATCAAAAGTTCGCTTGCCGATGCAGTGCTGGAAGAACTTATAACATACAATTGAGTCATTCCCAATTGAACTGGATACGATTCAAATACTTGGCTTTCGTTCAAGGAAGAAAGTTTTTCATTATGTTTTGTTTGGGCAAATAATTCCCCTGAAAATTGACCAGTAATCATACTTGCAAGTTTGATCGATGAGCTGGTCCGTCCACCACGATTGTAACGCAAATCGATAATGAAATCACTCACGCCTTGGGTTTGAAATCCAGCCAAAACACTTTCGAGTTCTGCATCAAAATCAGCTACAAACCCATTGTACATCAAATACCCAATTTTTTTGTTGTTAAGCTCTATTACCTTCTGTATATGGATTGGATTTTCTTGTATCTCTGCTTTCACCAAATCGATACTTTTGGATGTTGGGGTTACAGTTCCTTCATTGATTTCGGCGAGTTGAATGCTATAGGATTCTTCCTCACTATTCAGCAATTCAGTGTAATTGTTTATCGTCAACTGCTCGTTGTTGACACTCAGAAAAACATCTCCTCGTTTTATGTTTTTTGCAGCTGCATCAGACCCAGGCAATACATAACGAACATAGGCAATCAAGTCATCAGAGTTTCCTATCGTTGCCAACCCAATCATCACCCCACTTGTTTTATAAATTCGACTCAACTGGTTTTCGAGTGCTTTGTAGTCACTCACAATCCAGCTAAACCGATCCTTGTCAAACAGTAGCGATTCAAACAACAGCTCTTGATTTCCATTGGATTGGGATAAAAACGCTGCATATGATTTTTGTGAGCTAAAACGATTATCAGCCAAATCGGGAACTGTATCTTGCCAATAGTAATATGTATTTAATTCTTCCCAAATAAAGTCCTCAATTTCAAAGTCATACTCACGAAATGATATGCTATCATCTTCGTCTTTGCATGAAATAAAGGTTATTAAAAGAAGCCCGGTTAAAAATAAATAGCGCATAATTGTATCTGTAAAATTCGTAGCGGATGCAAAGTAATGATTTTATCGCAAATTCATTTTCAGCAGTGGGATCGATCAAAATCTTTATTGTATTTTCGTAGGATAACCATATTCTTTAGGACATGAAAAAAACCTTTTTATTTTTAATGATTGCTCCGTTGATGATGGCACAATCTGTTTTTGACACCTACAAATCCAATGAAAGAGTTACCTATGCATCGATTAGTCCACAGATGTTTTCGATGCTTGCCAAGCTCAACATTGATGATACAGACCCTGAAGCAAAGGAGTTTTTAGAGTTAATTTCTCAAATCAATACTTTTAAACTCTTGCGAACCGATGAGCCTTCAATCTCTGATAACTTTTCCGACTGGACACAAGAGTATGCAAAAACGAACCAGCTTACTGAGTTGATGCAAGTTCGTGAGGACCAAACGACTGTGTATTTTTATGCAGCACTCTCTGAAAAGGAGAATATTGTGGATCAACTTGTAATGCTGGCACAAGAGGACAACGACAATGCTGGCCTTGATGATCGTAATCAAACTGTATTGCTGTTCATCGACGGAAAAATTGATTTGGCGAGAATCGCTTCATTGGTACAAAAACTTGATATCCCAGCTGGGGAGGAGCTCAATAAATTAAAAGGTCAGGTAAAAATCTAAACTCTAGATTCCAGTGTAGTTTTGAGGGCTAATCTGAAGCAGCTCTGCTTTGAGTTCATCACTGATATCCAATTCGTTGATAAATTGCTGGATACTCTCTTTGGTGATTTCACTATTGGTTCTTGTCAGTCCTTTTAGTGCTTCGTAGGGCTTAGGAAAGCCTTCTCGCCGAAGTATGGTTTGTATGGCTTCAGCAACCACAGCCCAGTTCCTATTGAGATCCTCACCGATAGCAGCTTCATTCACTTCCAATTTACCAAGCCCTTTATGTAGAGATGCAAAAGCAATCAGCATATGACTGAATGGAACACCAATGTTACGAAGAACAGTACTGTCTGTCAGGTCTCGTTGGAGACGGGAAATGGGGAGCTTTGAAGACAGAAATGAAAAGACAGCATTGGCAATCCCCAAGTTTCCTTCTGCATTTTCAAAATCAATAGGGTTGACTTTATGCGGCATCGCAGATGAACCAACCTCATTGTCATTGATTTTCTGTTTGAAATAGTCCATGGAAATATAAGTCCAAAAGTCCCGATTCAGATCAATCAAAATGGTGTTGATTCTTGAAAAGGCATCACACAAGGCAGCCACGTGATCGTAATGCTCAATCTGTGTTGTTGGAAAAGAGTGATGAAGACCTAGGGTTTTCACAACAAAGTTTTTACCAAAAGTACGCCAATCAATGTTGGGATAAGCAATCTGATGTGCATTAAAATTTCCAGTAGCACCTCCAAATTTTGCAGCATGCGGTATTTGATGCAAAAGACTCATTTGTTGTTTAACTCGTTCGCTAAACACCTGTATTTCTTTTCCCAATCGTGTTGGCGAAGCAGCCTGACCATGGGTTCGCGCCAGCATAGGGATGTTTTGATAGCGAGACGACATTTCGTCTAGGGTTGAAATCGTATTTTCGATTTGTGGCAGCACCACAGTTTCAATTGCATCCTTAATTGATAATGGTACTGCAGTATTGTTTACGTCTTGGGAGGTCAATCCAAAATGGATGAACTCTTTATATGCTCCTATACCCAACCTATCGAACTCATTTTTTAGAAAGTACTCTACTGCTTTCACATCGTGATTGGTTGTTTTCTCAATGTCTTTTATCGCTTTGGCATCCTCAGGCGAGAAGTGCTTGTAAAGCGATCGTAAATCCTCAAACAGTGATTGTTGAAACGATTCGAGTTGGGGAATGGGGTGGGAGCAAAGCGCAATAAAATATTCAACCTCTACTTGAACGCGATATTTGATGAGTGCTTGTTCTGAGAAAAATGCATGCAGTGGTTTTGTTATGCCTCGATAGCGTCCGTCGATTGGCGAAATGGCGTTTAGTGTGTTGAGCAGCATGCACGTAATTTCAGTGCAAATGTACTACTTTATAGACTTATCTTCGACTTAAAACCTTGTATTCCTCATAGCAACCACTGATTGCTTCTAATATCTGCAAATCATTGGCTGTACGAATAAAACTATCAGAGAAGTTACAGTTTCGTAATATTTCATCAATATCATTGATTTCCAATTGCAAAAACTCTTGAAGTGTTTCTCGATCATATTTTACAGAAAGCAAGTCACGCAGAAGGTTGTTTTCTCTCATTTTTTTGAGTTTTCGCAATTCATTGGGTTTTTTGCCAAAAAGATTATGTAAGAAGTCAAAAGGATTGAAAATTGATCCCACAACCCTTGAAAAAGCCGATGGACCTCGACTCCCAGCCTCGTATCCACCAGTCGGCAGCCCAGGGATACTATAGCGCTGATTACGATTGATGGGAACATTTTTGGCATCAATTTCAAGGTAGCCTGTCAACTGATAGGGACGAACGATGACTTCTTCGAGTGCCAGTGCAAGTGCTGTCAATTTGAACTCTGTTTTTGGAAATTTAATCAGGTCGTTTGTAACAGTAATTTTAATCGATTTAAAGCCGAGATAGGATAGATATAAGGTATCATTGACTTCGGCATCGATGGCAAAAACACCATTGGCATCTGTGATGCTCATCAAAACCTTATTTAGATTTAACACATGAACAGTTGGAATAGGCTTGTCGTCAGAAGCATTTTTGACAACCCCAATCACCTCTTGGGCTGAAGATTGTGTATACCAACCCAAAAGTAAAACCAATAAAAAAAAATGTCTAGTCATTTTTTCTATTGTGCAAACTAAGTTGTTTCAGAGCTATGACCATATATTTTTTACTAAATTTTAACAAAAAGTTGGATTTTTTTCTAGAAAGGCAACCAATTTTTCTATCGCATTGGCTCTATGACTGATTTTATTTTTTTCATTTGATGTGAGTTCTGCAAATGTTTTTTGATATCCATTGGGGATAAAAATTGGGTCATAACCAAAGCCCTTGTCACCTTTGGGTTCATATGCTATTGCACCTTCAACAATCCCTTCAAATTGAAGGGTGTCATTTGAGCTCATCAATGTGATAACTGTTCTAAATTGTGCATTTCTGTTGGTGACCCCTTGGAGTTCATGAAGTAGTTTTTCAGTGTTTTTCTGATCATCTTTTTGCTCGCCAGCATAACGAGCTGAGTATACACCTGGTGCACCATTCAATGCCTGAACCTCAAGACCACTGTCATCCGAAACTACAATATGGCCATATTGCCTATAAATCGTATCAGCCTTCAGTAGCGAATTTCTCTCCAAGTCTGATGCTGTTTCAGCAATCTCCTGATCATAGTTGATGTCTGCGAGTGTTTGCACACGAAACTGAGGTAGAATTTGCTTAAACTCCTCTGCTTTATGTTCGTTGTGTGTGGCGAGAATTAGCTTTTTCATACGTGATGATAGGGATGATGATTGATGATCGTACAAGCTCGATAAAGCTGTTCAAGGGCAATCACTCTGGCAAGTTGGTGAGGGAAAGTCATGGGGGATAATGAAACCATCCCCTTTGCACGCTTACGTAAAGATTCGCTAAACCCATAGGCACCTCCAAGACAAAACACCAGTGTCCCACTCTGTAACATCGTCTGTTTGGAGATAAATTGAGCAAAAGCTTTTGAGTCCAGTTGCTTTCCTTTTTCATCAAAAAGAATCAAAGCATCTCGACTGCTGACATGCTTTACAATACTTTTCTCCTCAGTCAACAGTGCATTTTCTCGATTGTGTTTGTTGTGTTTGATTTCTTTGAGTTCAATGAATTCAAAAGGCATAAAATGCTGGATGCGTTTCACATAGGTTTGTACTTCTTCAAGCCCATATGAACCTACTGTTTTTCCAATGGCGATACATTTTATTTTCATGTGATAAAGATACAACCATTTGGGTGTTGACGAAGTAGAAATTTCTTACTTTCGCTATTCATACCCTCTTTGTTTTGAGAAATTTTGCAATCACAAATGGACATAAAAGTCAATTTTAAATCAGTATAAATCATATGCCATTTTTTGTTGATGTGATTCTGCCGTTGCCAATCCCAAAACTATTTACATATGCTGTAACAGAAGAAGAATACAATTTTATTCAGCCCGGTATTCGAATTGTTGTTCCCTTTGGCAGCAAAAAAAAATATGCTGCTTTAAGTTATAAGACCCATACAACCATACCTGCTTATGAAGCAAAGTCAATTGAGTATATCATCGATCAAACCCCCATTGTTAGTCAAAAGCAAATTGAGCTATGGGAGTGGATTTCAACCTATTATATGAGTCCCTTAGGCAGTGTTTATCGTGCTGCTATGCCAAGTATTCTTTTGCTTGAAAGCGAGACAGAACTTCACTTTCATAAACTTCCTTCTTCTGACGTCAAGCTTAGTGCTAATGCCGAACAACTTCTTGCTTCTTTACAAGAATATGGAAACCTAACTCTCTCAGAGACTGTCAAATTGGAGCTGTCTAAAAACACCTATAAACTCGCTCAAGAGTTGCTCAGCCATGACTTGATTCAAGTACGTGAGGAGGTCTACACAAAATTCAAACCCAAGCAAGAACAACTGTTGGTGCTTTCTCACAAATATAAAAAGGATGAGAACCTTCAAGCCCTATTGAATGATGTGGTTCGTTATCCCAAACAACGTGAAACGCTATTGCAGTTTATGCAACAAAAACCACCTGTTCAAAAAGCTTCATTTTTAAAAATCTCAGGGGTATCTTCATCTTCTGTCAAAACACTTATCAAAAATGGGGTGCTGGATCAGCAGTCAGTTATTGTCGATCGTTTGGCAGTCAAAACAGCACCCGAAACACCTCCCCAAGTGCTTACAGATCCCCAACAAAAAGCATTGCAATCGATTCGAGATGATACCAATGAAACCAATCGAATTTTATTGCATGGCGTCACAGCCTCGGGAAAAACGGAAGTGTACATTCATCTTGTGCAGGAGATGATCGACAAGGGAAAACAAGTTCTTTTTCTTCTCCCAGAAATAGCATTGACAACACAAATTATCAAGCGTTTATATGTTCATTTTGGTCAATGTATGTCTGTTTATCATTCTCGCTACACACCCAGCGAACGTGCTGAGGTTTGGAACAAGGTGATCCAGCAACACCCCAGTGCACAATTGATCGTTGGCGCTCGATCGGCAGTGCTATTGCCATTTTCGAATCTTGGGCTTATCATCGTTGATGAATCGCATGAAGTGGCGTACAAACAGTTTGAATCGAACCCTCGTTATCATGCCAGGGATGTGGCTGTAGTACTTGCTGGCTTGCATCAGGCCAAAATTGTGATGGGGTCTGCTTCTCCATCGATCGAGTCCACTCATAACAGTCATATCCGAAAATACTCTCTTGTCGAAATAAAAAAGAGATACAAGGGTTTTTCGATGCCAACAATTGAAGTCATCGACCTAAAGGCTTTTCATAAAAAAAAGCAGATGAGAGGTCACTTTTCGGCGGCAATGATCGAAGCGATTTCAAAAACTTTAGAGGCAAAAGAGCAGGTGATATTGTTTCAAAATAGAAGAGGGTTTTCTTCTTTTGTTAACTGTACAGCCTGTGGTCATGTACCCCAATGCCCCAATTGTGATGTGAGTCTGACCTATCACAAACACAATGAGAAACTCAAATGTCATTATTGTGGTTATGCAGTTTTGAGTCATGCACATTGTGTAGCATGTGGCACAGCCCATCCAAGGCCTATGGGTCTTGGAACCCAACAAATCGAAACTGAAATAAAGGGATTGTTCACTGAAGCTCGCGTTGCACGAATGGATTCTGATACGACCAAAGGAAAGTATGGACACAGAGATTTGATTCAGCGTTTTGAGCAGCATGAATTGGATATCTTGATTGGTACGCAGATGCTGACAAAGGGGTTGGATTTTAATAAAGTTAATCTTGTTGGTGTTGTTTTGGCAGATTCACTACTCAATTTTCAGGACTTTCGAGCACACGAACGAGCGTTCCAAATTTTGTTACAGGTTTCAGGTCGGGCAGGTCGCAAAGATCTTCAAGGAAGGGTGTTGATTCAGACCTATGACAGTAATCATCAAACCCTTCAGCAACTGCAGCAATATGATTATGAAGGTATGTTCTCAACCCAATGCAAGCAGCGAAAAGAGTTTTCATATCCACCATTTGTTCGTCTGATTCGTTTTGAACTTAAGCATAAAAATTTTGCAACGTTGCAGCAGTCAGCAGACTGGTTTACACAAGCGTTAAGGAATCAGTTTTCAATTGTTTTGGGGCCACAGTCGCCTCCAATAGGTCGGATACGCAACCAATTTTTGATGCAGGTATTGCTCAAACTACCTGCCAATCAATCTGCTGCATCAGCCAAAGAGCAGCTCAATCGCATCATCAAAAGGTTTGAGCAAATACCCAACTTTCGATCTGTAAAACTATTGGTTGACGTCGATCCGATCTAGTAAAGCAGTCAATAATAGTAAGGTCGTTGCACTTCTTCATATCTCCATTTCAGGTAAAAAATTATAAAAGGATTGGAATTGATAAACAAAAGTGATAATTTCGCTGCCCAATTTATAAATATGAATCATTACGAAACTGTTTTCATTTTAAATCCCGTTTTATCTGAAGATCAGGTAAAGGAAGCAGTTCAAAAGTATGCTGATATCATCACTTCAAACGGAGGTGAGCTTGTTGATCAGGAGGATTGGGGCTTGAAAAAGTTTGCCTATACCATCCAAAACAAGAAAAGTGGTTTCTACCATCTTTTTGACTTTAAAGTCACTCCTGAAGTTGTCAATGCTTTAGAACTGGAATTTAGACGCGATGAGCGCGTGATGCGCTATCTCACGGTCAAGCTAGACAAACATGCAGAAGCATGGGCCGAAAAACGAAGAGAACGACTAACAGCAAAAGCATAACGCATGGCATCATTAGAACAAGCGAGTAAAAGTGGTAAACAAGGGGAAGTCCGCTACCTCACACCACTAGACATTGAAACAAATCAAGTAAAAAAGTATTGTCGCTTCAAAAAGTATGGGATCAAGTATATTGACTACAAAGACCCAGACTTTTTATTGAAGTTTGTCAACGAACAAGGTAAGATTTTACCTCGAAGGCTCACAGGTACTTCGCTCAAATATCAGCGAAAGTTGTCAGTTGCCATCAAGCGTTCACGTCACTTGGCATTAATGCCTTATGTTGCTGACCTTTTAAAATAATAAACAATGGAACTCATATTAAAACAAGACGTAGAAAACCTAGGTTTTAAAGACGACGTTGTTCAGGTCAAAAACGGATATGGACGAAACTTTTTGATTCCGCAGGGATTGGCAATTTTAGCGACCCCTTCGGCCAAAAAAGTATTGGCAGAAAACCTCAAGCAACGCGCTTTCAAAGAGCAAAAGTTGGTTGACGATGCTAATGCACTTGGAAAAAAGTTATTGGCTTTGGACATCAAAATCGCTGCAAAAGCTGGTGGGACTGGTAAATTATTCGGATCGATCAATAATGCCGATTTGAGCGCTGCTCTTAAGGATGCTGGTCATGAAATCGAAAAAAAGTGCATCAAAATTAATGGCGGAACTGTAAAGGTGTTGGGTGACCAACAAGCTGAAATACGTTTGCATCGTGAGGTTAAGATTCAACTGCCTTTCGAAGTTACCAAAGCAGCCGAAAAATAATTTCCCAACCAAAACAAAAACGAAAAGCCGATTCTTTAGATCGGCTTTTTTTTATGCATTACTGTATTCATTTCTACTCACTTGACTGAAGTGGATAAACACAGCCTATCGCAGACAACTTCTGTGTCGTATCTTTACAGCATGCAACAGTATGGGATCCCTCATAAAACGACCAATCGACTTCCTTTTTTGGCAAGTCGTTTGATTCATTCAGACCCTTTGCTTGATGGCTTTTATAGACCATTTCAAAATCGACCCGATTCAGCCCATATCAAACAACAGCAAGACCGATTTACGACACAGCACAGAGAAAATCTAGTCAATGTAATCTCACAACAGTATCAGCATATTCAGGATGCACCAAAAGCACAAATCGATGCTTTGCGATCCCCAAACAGCTTCACAATCACCACTGGACATCAACTCAATTTATTCACTGGACCGCTTTTCTTTTTATATAAAATCATAGACGTGATTCAAATTGCTGCCAAGTGGAATGCACAAAAAGACGGAAACAACTATGTACCAGTATTTTGGATGGCCTCTGAAGATCATGATTTTGAAGAAATCAACCACTTTACTGTTGAGGGGCAAACGATTCACTGGCCTAACAAAAGTGAGGGTCCAGTTGGTCGGATGTCGACTGAGGGTCTTGATCGAGTTTTAAAAACTTGGAAGCGGCATTTGGGGAAACGACCCCACGCAGAGGAATTACATGAGTTGTTTGAGCAAAGTTATTGCAAGCACTCAAACTTGGCAGACGCCACTCGTTTTTTGGTCCATCAGCTTTTTGGAAGTTATGGCTTGGTCATTATTGATGGTGATGACCCTCAACTCAAGCAACAGTTTACACCTTATGTTGAGAAAGAATGTGAAGAGCAACTGATACAAACGACGAGTGAGTCGACAATGAAAAGATTGGAAAAAGCTTTTCAAAAAAAGATGAAGCCACAAGTGAACCCTAGAGATGTAAATCTGTTTTATATGGGCGGGTCTGGTCGGAATCGAATCACCAAAACAAAAGATGGTTATGATGTTGTTCAAACAACAGTGTCTTTTACCAATAAAGAGCTTGTTGCAGCACTTCAAAAACATCCTGAGAGATTTTCGCCCAACGCCCTACTTCGCCCAATTTTTCAAGAAGTAGTATTGCCCAATTTGGTATATGTAGGTGGTGGCTCAGAGCTTGCGTACTGGTTGCAGCTTGCCGAGGCATTTTCGTCTTTTGAACTTCCGATGCCTATGCTGAAATTGCGCTCTTCACTTTTGTTGGTTTCAGACAAGCAACATCGAAAACTCAAGTCATTGGGAATATCGCCTGCTGATTTGTTTTTACCTTCCAATGAATTAATCAATCGTCGGGTGCGTCAAATCAGTAATGTTGAGATAGATTTGAGTTCTCTCAAAACGCAGTTGGGCGATCAGTTTGGGCATCTCTATGACTTGGCAAAACACACGGATGCTTCATTTTTGGGAGCTGTGCAAGCGCAAGAAAAAAAACAAATAAAGGGTTTAGAGAATCTTGAAAAAAGGTTGCTAAAGGCACAGCGAAAAAAGTTAGTCGATCACGTCAAACGCATCACCGAATTGCAACAACAGCTATTTCCCTTGGGAGACTTGCAGGAGCGCAGGGTTAATTTTGCAGCGTTTATATTGCAATATGGAGAAGATTTTATCCCCACATTGATCAAACAAATCGACCCATTTAACAAGGATTTCGTTTGCTTATGCTTTTCGAAATAAAAAAAGCGATTGATTTGAAACATAATGACGATAAATCGTATTTTTGACCATGCAAAACAAGGTTTTAATCCTAGACTTTGGTTCCCAATACACACAGCTTATCGCGCGACGTGTTCGCGAGTTGAACATCTACTGTGAAATTCACCCCTATAATAAGCTTCCAAAACAGATCGAGTCTTTTGATGCTGTCATCCTATCAGGCTCTCCATTTTCAGTTCGATCTGATGATGCACCACACACTGATCTTGCAAAAATAAAAGGCAAAATACCACTGCTAGGGGTTTGCTATGGGGCGCAATATCTTGCCCATTTTGGGGGTGGAGAGGTTGCACCATCTAACACTAGAGAGTATGGACGTGCCAAGCTTATGACGATGAATAACGACCAATTATTTGATGGCATTTCTCAAGGAACGCAAGTGTGGATGAGTCATAGTGATACGATCAAATCCTTACCTGATGATTGTCTTTGTTTAGCAAGTACTGACGACGTGCAGTTTGCTGCATATCGTATCAAAGGGGAAACAACGTATGGGATTCAGTTTCACCCAGAAGTTTATCACACAACAGATGGTAAACAGCTCTTGCAAAATTTTTTGATCTCCATTGCTGGTCTGACCCCAGACTGGACGCCGAGCTCTCTTGCTGAAATGACAATTGCAGCACTGAAAGAGAAAATAGGAGATGATCATGTTGTGCTGGGTCTTTCCGGGGGTGTGGATTCTACAGTAGCTGCGATATTGCTGCATAAGGCCATAGGCCCTCAGCTCCATTGTATTTTTGTCAACAATGGGCTGTTGCGAAAAAATGAATTTAGTGATGTACTAACTCAATACGAAGGACTCGGTCTCAACGTAAAAGGAGTTGATGCGAATGATCGCTTTTTATCAGCACTGACAGGAGTGTCTGAGCCAGAGGAAAAACGCAAACAAATTGGAAAAGTTTTTATTGATGTTTTTGATGATGAAGCAACAAAACTTAAAAACATCGCTTGGCTGGCACAGGGCACGATCTACCCTGATGTGATTGAGTCCCTTTCTGTGAAAGGACCCTCAGCTACAATAAAATCCCATCATAACGTTGGTGGCTTGCCTAGTTATATGAAGCTAAAAGTGGTTGAACCACTTCGGATGTTGTTTAAAGACGAGGTTAGGAGAGTAGGTAAAACCCTTGGTTTATCTCCCCAATTGCTCGGACGTCATCCTTTTCCAGGCCCTGGTTTAGCAATTCGAATTTTGGGGGATATCACAGCTGAAAAAGTGCGGATGTTGCAAGAAGTTGATGCTATTTTTATCGATGGGCTAAAGCAAGAGGGCTTGTACGATAAGGTATGGCAAGCAGGAGCTATTTTACTTCCAGTGCAAAGTGTTGGGGTGATGGGTGATGAGAGAACTTATGAAAAATGTGTTGCGCTACGAGCAGTAGAATCAACAGATGGAATGACTGCAGACTGGGTAAATTTGCCTTACACCTTTTTGCAGGATGTATCCAATAAGATTATTAATCGAGTGAAAGGAATCAATAGAGTAGTTTATGACATCAGTTCTAAGCCGCCTGCCACAATTGAGTGGGAATAGGGTTGCGTTTTTCTTTTTTGGATTTACATTATGTCTGATGACTACAAATCTTAGGGCGCAAGACCCAGATGAAGCCTTTAGAACACATTTTTTGATTCATAAAGTCCGAAAAGGCGATACGATTTTTAGTCTGACAAAACGATATGAAATCAGTGATCAGCAGTTGTTGTATTACAACCCTGAACTAAAAGATGGATTGAAGCGCAAGACGAAACTCAAAATCCCGCGCTACAAAGAAATACCACCACCACCAAAGCCGGAGCCTCACGCAAATACACATACAGTGGTCAAGGGAGAAACCCCTTGGCGCGTTGCCTATAGTTATGGCATTACAATCGACGAACTCAAAGCAGCAAATCCCGAAATGGGTGCAGTGATATCGATCGGGCAAGAGTTGATAATACCAGAAACTGATATCGAAACAAAGGTTTTTGACCCCAACTACAATTACTACAATGTAAAGCCAAAAGAGGGATACTATCGCCTTGAAGTGAAGCTCGGAGTTAATGAGGAGGAGTTGATTTCCCTCAACCCTGAGCTCAATGAAAAAGGACTCATTGCTGGGATGATTCTTCGTCTCCCCAAGCGTGAATCTCAGGAGTTTAAAGTCGAAGATAATCTTCTTGTTGAAAAGGTTAATCTGCGTGATAGTTTGTTTCGACAAAACAAATTGAAAGTGGCTTTGATGGCACCTTTCCGATTACCCACCGTTCCAATTGATTCAATTGAACAAACAAATCAAATTTTACAAAACAGAAACCTACAAACAATTTCTTTGGATTTTTATGCGGGGGCGAGATTAGCCATGAAGGACTTAATTGAACTTGGATTGACGATCGACTTTACAGTGTATGACACAGAGAACAATAACTTTAAGGTCAATCAGCTTGTTGATACAAATGATTTTTCAAAATTCGATTTTGTGGTTGGGCCTTTTATTCCACGACATTTTAATACTGTCAGTGCAAAACTTGAACAAGAGAATGTTCCATTGGTATCTCCACTGACAACAAAGCCCTTAATCATGCGAAAAAATGTGGTGCATAGTTTTACTGATCGCAAACTGCTCAAAGAACGTATGCATCGACACATCTACTCCCTTGACAAGAAAGCTGAAAATCCTTGTGTTGTGATTGTTGCTGATGCTGAAAACTTGGACGTTCAAAATCGATTGAAAGAACAGTTTCCTTTGGCAGAAATCGTTAACCCTGATCCTGAATTCAATTTTGTAAAGCCTGAGCTTATCGACTCTCTCACTTCAAATTTGGAAGAAAATTGGGTCTTTCTTGAAACCAAAAAAACCAATTTGATTATCAGTATGGTTTCGATGCTGAATGCCCAGCAAAATGAAAACAGGAAAACAAGACTTATGACCCTTGATCGCTCATCGGCTTATGATGATGAAAATATCGATCAATCACATCTTGGTAATTTGTCTTTTACCTATGCAGAAACAATCAATATCAATCCAGTTGCACTTACAAGTTTCTATGATCGCTATAAGGATGCTTATGGTACTGTGCCCACACGAGAAGCAATTCGAGGATATGAGTTGATGACTGATCTTACGCTTCGAGCGGCAATACGTAAAAAATTGATCGATGGGTTTTCACTTGGCGAAACCCAATATTTTCAAAATAAATTCCTCTTTCGTGAAGAAGCCAAAGGGCATAGAAATTCTGCGATGTATTTATTGCAACACAAGGGATATGAAACCATTGAATTAACAAATGAATAATCGAATCGATTTGTCATGGTGGTTTTGTACTTTTGTTAACGAAGCACGAAAAAATAGCTTTTAATGCCAAATGCCAAATATGTTTTTGTAACTGGTGGAGTTACCTCATCATTGGGGAAAGGCATTATCTCCGCTTCCCTTGCCAAATTGCTTCAAGCAAGAGGTTTACGCACAACCATTCAAAAGTTTGATCCCTATATCAATGTTGATCCAGGAACACTCAACCCCTACGAACATGGGGAGTGCTATGTGACTGAGGATGGTGCTGAGACGGATTTGGATCTAGGTCATTATGAGCGATTTCTCAATATAAAAACTTCGCAGGCAAACAATGTCACCACTGGTCGCATCTATCAAAGTGTGATTGAGAAAGAAAGACGAGGCGATTTTTTGGGGAAAACAGTACAAGTGATTCCTCATATCACAAACGAAATTAAAGAGCGTATGCTACTCTTGGGTAAAGGCAATAAACATGATGTTGTGATTACCGAAATTGGTGGAACAGTTGGGGATATAGAGTCATTGCCATATATTGAGGCTGTTCGTCAGTTGCGATGGGAGCTTGGTCGTAAAAACTGTGTTGTCATTCACCTAACGTTGGTACCATTTTTATCTGCTGCAAAAGAATTGAAAACCAAACCCACTCAACACTCAGTAAAAACGCTGATGGAAAGTGGTATCAATGCAGATGTATTGGTCTGTAGAACCGAACACGAATTGTCTGACGATTTGCGAAAAAAGCTAGCATTGTTTTGCAATGTTAAGCAGGAAGCAGTCATACAATCTATCGATGCTAAAACCATTTATGATGTACCTATCTTGATGTATAAAGAAGGGCTAGACAAAGTCGTGATGAGGCGCTTAGGAATCGATTTGGATACCAAGCCTGATTTGACGCAATGGCAGAGCTTTTTAAAACGACATAAACACCCAAAAAGTAGCGTAACCATTGGTCTTATTGGCAAGTATGTGGAACTACAGGACTCCTACAAATCTATTTTGGAATCCTTTGTGCATGCTGGTGCCTCCAATGAGGTGGAAGTCAAGGTTGTCCCTATGCATTCATCAGATTTGGACGAGAAAGACGTTCATAAGAAATTTGAGAGTTTTGATGGTGTACTTGTTGCTCCAGGTTTTGGCGGGCGTGGCATTGAAGGCAAAATCAATGCGATCAAATATGTTCGGGAACAAAAGATTCCATTTTTTGGTATTTGCCTTGGTATGCAAATGGCTGTCATCGAGTATGCAAGAAATGTGTTGCAACTGCCGAGTGCCAATTCAGTTGAAATGGATGCAGATACACCTCATCCTGTTATTTCACTTATGGACGAACAACGAAATATTGCCAACAAAGGGGGAACCATGCGCTTGGGCTCTTGGGTATGTGCAATCGAAAAAAATACCCTTTTACACAAAATATACAATTCAGAGCATATAGAAGAACGTCATCGACATCGTTATGAGTTTAATGACGCCTATTATGAGCAATTCGAAAAGCATGGGATGATTGCCTCTGGCGTGAATCCTGAAACCAAACTTGTAGAAGCGATTGAACTGCAATCACACCCATGGTTTGTCGGCGTGCAGTATCACCCAGAATATAGAAGTACAGTCGCACGGCCACACCCTTTGTTTGTTGATTTTGTGAACGCATCCAACAACTATGCAAAATCTAAAAAATAACCTAAGATGGAAGAAAAAAGAATAGACCCCTTACAAATCATTGGCTTCTTTTTGCTTTTCCTCGTCCTTATTTGGATGATGTATGACCAATCAGAAATGATGGAGCAAAATGCACAAGCGCAATCCAATGCACCAACACAAACAGTTGATAACAATCCACAACCCGAACAGCTGGCTGCTTCAAGCAATGCTCAAGTGTTGATGGATTCCATTCCAGAGCAAATCACAACAATTCAAAATGAATTATTGCGCTTGTCAATCACTTCCAAAGGAGGATTTATCGAAGAAGCCGAGGTAAAGGCGCACACCAACTATCTCGATGAGCAGGTATATGTTGTCAAAGATGCAAACACTGAATTTAGTTTGAGAATAGAAGCAAATGGGTCTTTAATCAACACAAGAGATTTAGATTTTTTACCAATTATAGACGGAAATCAACTGACCATGCGTTCTCAGGTCGCTGGAGGAACACTTGAATTTATTTACACGCTATCAAAGGAAAGAAAGGAAAGTGAAGCCTACCGATTCCAATTTGTTATTCGTTCGAGTGGTTTAAATGTCCAAACCGAAACAAATTTATATTGG
Source organism: uncultured Bacteroidota bacterium (assembly GCA_902619855.1). Taxonomy (GTDB): domain Bacteria; phylum Bacteroidota; class Bacteroidia; order Flavobacteriales; family Flavobacteriaceae; genus UBA724. Next base: position 10,927 of record CACNGE010000009.1, on the reverse strand, counting down.
GGGCTTGATGGTATTCGCCATGCACTAAGTGCAGATTATGAAAATCGATATACACAACTTACCTATCAATACGAAGACGATAAAGTACAGGCACTGTCTGCCATGGGTGATGATACTGACAGTGATAAAAATGTGTCTTGGATTTCATACCGGCAGCATTTCTTTAGCATGATACTCATTCCATCCACTCAATTTGAGTCGATTGACGTTGAATCATCATCGTTGATGAACGAAGATGATAGCGACGCATCTGTTTATTTAAAACGCTTTGAAACATCGACAGCCATTGCTGCTCAAAATGGAGCACTGAATACCACATTTGATTGGTTTATTGGCCCAACTGATTATAAAATTTTAAAGACTTATGATGAAAATATTTCAGAATCTATCTCATTTGGTTGGGGGATTATTGGGTGGATTAATCGATTTTTATTCTTCCCACTATTTGGATTGTTGAGTGGATTTCTTCCATACGGAATTGCCATTATTGTGATGACGATTATTGTACGATTGGCACTCTCACCAGTGACGTATAAGTCTTATTTGTCGCAGGCAAAAATGAAAGTATTGCGACCGGAAATCAATGCGCTCAACGATAAATATGGAAACGATCGAGCCAAAAAGCAGCAAGAAACGATGAAACTTTACACCAAAGCAGGGGCAAACCCAATGGCTGGTTGTGTACCGAGCTTGTTACAGTTACCTGTCTTTTTGGGGTTGTTTTATTTTTTTCCCGTTGCCTTTTCACTTCGAGGAAAGTCATTCTTGTGGGCGGAGGACTTATCATCCTACGACGCCATAACCGAACTTCCCTTCTCAATTCCTTTTTATGGAGACCATGTTAGTCTATTCCCTTTATTGGCATCGATTGCCATTTTTGTGTATTCAAAAATGACCATGGGGCAGCAAATGCAGCCCTCTCAACCTGGCATGCCCAATATGAAGTTTATGATATATCTCATGCCGATTATGATGCTGTTTTTCTTTAACAACTACGCCTCTGGTTTGAGCTTGTATTATCTGATTTCAAACTTGATTACCATTGGAATTATGTTGGTGATAAAAAATTATATTATAGACGAAGAAAAAATCTTTTTACAGATTGAAGAAAACAAAAAGAATCCTAAAAAACAAAGTCGCTTCCAGCGAAAGATGGAAGAGATGATGAACCAGGCCGAACAGCAAAGACGATCAGGTCGCCGTCGTTAGACAGCTTTTGGCTACCTTTGTTTCGTTATGAAACCCAATTCAAAACGTGTCGTTGTTGGACTATCAGGGGGAGTCGATTCAAGTGTCACAGCATATCTGTTGCAACAGCAGGGGTATGAGGTGATTGGCTTGTTTATGAAAAATTGGCATGACGATAGTGTAACGATTTCCAAAGAGTGCCCTTGGTTAGAAGATAGTTATGACGCCATGCTCGTTGCTGAAAAGCTCGGTATTCCCTTCCAAACAGTGGATTTGAGTGAGGAATATAAACAAAGAATTGTCGATTATATGTTCGCTGAATATGAACGTGGTCGAACACCAAACCCTGATGTTTTGTGCAATCGCGAAATCAAATTTGATGTGTTTCTCAAAATCGCATTGGAGTTAGGGGCAGACTATATCGCGACAGGTCACTATTGTCGAAAAGGACAAGTGGAGAAGGATGGGAATATTTTTTACCAGTTATTGGCAGGAGTGGATAATAATAAAGATCAATCTTATTTTTTGTGTCAGCTCAACCAAGAACAATTGTCCAAAACACTATTTCCGATAGGGGAGTTGACCAAACTAGAGGTGCGTACAATTGCCAAAGCGCAAGGATTGGTCACTGCCGAAAAGCGAGATTCACAGGGGTTGTGCTTTGTAGGGAAGGTCAGTTTGCCAGATTTTTTACAGCAGCAACTCACAGTCAAGAAGGGTCGAATTTTGCAAGTGTCAGACGATCACCCCATGTATCAAACCAAAAGGGAAAATACGCCAGGGAGTATTGCTGAAAAATACGCCTATACTTCTTCTGATGGACTTGAAGTAGGCACTCACAATGGCGCTCATTTTTTCACTATTGGACAGCGTAAAGGTTTGGCTGTTGGGGGTACCAAAGAACCTTTATTCGTACTGGCTACTGATGTGGATGAGAATATCATCTATGTAGGCGAGGGTAAAGCACATGCGGGGCTGTATCGCTCTGCTTTATGGATTGAGCAGAAAGATATTCATTGGATACGAACAGATTTGATTCCCCAAAAGCCTATGGTTGTACAGGCACGCATTCGCTATCGCCAGCCATTGACAAAAGCAACCCTATATTCAACAGACAAAGGCTTGTATTTGGTCTTTGACAAGCCACAATCAGCCATAGCAGCAGGGCAATTTGCCGCCTGGTATCTGGATAATGAACTGATTGGGTCGGGAGTGATTGGGTAAGTTAGAACTGCAACCCTGCTGCAAAATGCACTAACAAATTGGTTTGGATATTAGTAGTAGTCGATAAATCAACTTGAAGCGACTTTTTTAAATCCTAAAAGCGTAAATAGACAATTGAAAATTATTCAGTAAATTCTTACAAAACCTTCACTGGAGCGATGTCTAGCACAACTTGATTTTGGATTAAATCCTCAAACTGTTCCGCTTTTCGAATCAATTTTGGTTCGCCTTGATACCACAGAACTTCGGCTGGTCGAAAGCGAGCATTATAGTTACTCGCCATCGAAAAACAATAGGCACCTGCGTTGTGAAAACACAATACATCACCCTCAGAAATTTCATTGATTCTACGATTGTTGGCAAAAGTATCTGTTTCGCAGATGTAGCCCACTACAGAGTAAAATCGCTCTCTGCCGTTTGGATTGGAGATATTTTCGATATGATGTTGTGAGCCATACAACATGGGTCGAATCAGATGATTAAATCCACTATTGACTTGCGCAAATACTGTTGAGGTCGTTTGCTTCACCACGTTGACTTTGGTGAGAAAGTATCCAGCCTCACTGACCAAAAACTTTCCTGGCTCAAATGCCAAAGTCAGGTTTTTACCATAATCTTCACAAAACGACTGAAAACGTTCTCCAAGTTTTTCTCCTAGCTCTTCTATATTGGTTTCAATATCATTTGGGTGATAGGGGACCTTAAACCCACTGCCAAAGTCCAAAAACTCAAGGTTTTCAAATGACTTTGCAGTTGTAAACAAAATTTCAGCGGCATGCAAAAACACATCAATATCAAGGATATCACTTCCTGTATGCATATGAATCCCATTGATACGCATTCCTGTATTTTCGACAATCCGGACAATGTGTGGAAGTTGATGGATGCTAATCCCAAACTTTGAATCGATATGCCCAACAGAGATATTGGCATTGCCACCTGCCATCACATGGGGATTGATACGAACACAAACTGGCACTTCAGGGTGTTTGCTACCAAACTGCTCGAGTAAAGTAAGGTTATCGATATTGATTTGCACTCCAAGTGCAGTTGCTTGCTCTAGCTCTTCAAGAGAAACTCCATTGGGTGTAAAGATGATCTTCTGTGCTGGCACGCCTGCGTAGAGACCCAACTTGACTTCCTGAATCGAGACAGTGTCGAGTCCAGCACCCAAGCTGTGCAAATAGCTAAGGATATTGACATTTGACAACGCCTTCACAGCATAGTTGATTCGCAATTGCGATACATGCTTAAACGATTTAGATAAACGGGTATACTGCTGCTCTATCTTCTCAGCGTCATAGACGTAGATTGGACTCCCAAATTGATTTGCAATCGATGTCAATATAGAATTCACCATCATTTAAAATTTACTACAAATCTAGCTTTGTCTCCACTGAAATCAAAGTACTTTTTACTTTATTATAAAAATACAACAAAATGTTATAAATATAACAAAAACAAAAATAGATTTCACTATTGTTATCGATGGTTGTTTTCTATTTTTGCACCAAACAAACAATACAATGAACGTACACGAGTACCAAGCCAAAGAAATCTTATCATCTTTTGGCGTTCGCATTCAAAGAGGCAAGGTTGCCCATACCACCAAAAACGCATTAACTGTTGCCCAGGAGCTCTCCAAAGAGACAGGGACATCATGGTTTGTTGTAAAAGCACAAATACATGCAGGAGGGCGTGGTAAAGGCGGTGGTGTGAAACTGGCCAAAGGGATTGACAAGGTCGAGGAGGTTGTTGACAGTATTTTGGGTATGGATTTAGTCACTCCTCAAACCCCACCAGAGGGCAAACGTGTGCATCAAGTTCTGATTGCTGAGGATGTGTATTATCCAGGTACGTCTGAGCCAGATGAGTATTATATGTCTGTATTGCTCAATCGATCGACAGGTCGTAATATGATTATGTATTCGACAGAAGGAGGGGTGGATATTGAGACAGTAGCTGAAGAAGCACCTCATTTGATTTTTACAGAAGACATCGACCCAGCAGTTGGCTTAATGCCTTTTCAGGCGCGTCGTGTTGCATTTAATTTGGGCCTTTCGGGCAATGGGTTTAAAGAAATGACACGTTTTGTAACAGCCTTGTATTCGGCCTATGTGCAGTCCGATTCTTCTCTCTTTGAAATCAACCCAGTACTCAAAACCTCAGATGATAAAATCTTGGCAGTTGATGCTAAAGTATCCTTGGATGACAATGCTTTATTTCGACATAAAGACTATCAGGAGCTTCGAGATTTAAGAGAAGAAAACCCTGTTGAGATTGAAGCCAAACAAGTAGGTCTAAACTATGTTGCCCTCGATGGTAATGTTGGGTGTATGGTCAATGGCGCAGGTCTGGCGATGGCAACAATGGATCTGATCAAGCAGGCAGGTGGCGAACCTGCAAACTTTCTTGATGTTGGGGGGACTGCCGACGCAGAGAGAGTCGAAACAGCCTTTCGATTGATCCTTAAAGATCCCAAAGTTAAAGCGATATTGGTCAATATTTTTGGAGGGATTGTTCGTTGCGATCGCGTAGCTCAGGGTATTGTTGATGCCTATAAAAACATGGGCGATAGCATACAAGTTCCCATCATTGTTCGCCTACAAGGTACCAATGCCAATATCGCTAAAGAGTTGATTGACAACTCTGGATTGGCTGTTCACACTGCAGTTTTGTTCCAAGAAGCTGCTGACAAAGTACAGGAAGTTGTTCGCTAGATAGACATTTTGTCATACAAAATCAAGTTATAAATGTCATTATGGCATATTTATTCGTTAGGTCCATCATTTGATTTAAGCTTATCGAAATTAAAAATTAATATTATGAACATTATTCGAAGAACAACACCTTGGTTTCCATCGCTTTTTGATGATTTTTTTAATCGTGAATTTGGCATAGATGTCACTTCTAGAACACATCAAACGCCAGCTGTTAACATCATAGAGAAAAACAGTGCGTTTTTCATAGAACTGGTCGCTCCTTGCAAAGAAAAAAATGACTTTGACGTGGCGTTAGAAAATGATACGTTAACGATTTCAACGACTTCTGAAAAAGAATCAAGTGAGGAAAATGCTCTCTATACGCGTAAAGAGTTTGACTATGCGTCATTTCAGCGAAGCTTTCGTATTCCTGAGACAATTGATACAAAAAATATCAAAGCAAATTATAAAAATGGTTTGCTATCGATTGAACTTCCCAAACGTAAAGAAGCCATCCTTGAACCTAAAAAGCAGATCAAAATCAACTAATTAAAAACCAGCCCCAAGGCTGGTTTTTTTATTTTACTATTTGTGATTTTTTTGCAGTAGAGGGTACGTTTTCTTTATTGCTTGGTATTGGCTTGACTTTTGGTTTGACAATTTTTTTCTGATTGGTAAATTAATAGCTGATTAAATCATCAGAATTGGTTTTTCGATCAAATGCATTCTCATAGAAAGTCTCTCTAACTGTTGTTAATAAAATATCACGTGATAGTCCAAGTTCAGTGGTTATTTCATATAATAGCCCTCTTGCTTTTTTCAGACCTCTCTTTTGGGAATCTGAACTATATATTCGAATTGTTCTCGTTTTCGCTCAAACTTGTGAAAGCAGAAGCATAAACTTTCCCCTTCAAAGAGGATTCTTCATTCATGTTTACTCTTCCTCTGCAAAAAACATTGTCCTTCACATGTCCAAATATCATCAAGTTATATCAGATAACATCTCCAGTCAAAATAGATGCTTTATCGATAATTACTTTGCTTTTGGTGAGAATTGGTCCATTAAAAGTATAGTCTAATCGGAATGATTTGATATACCCCTCAACAAAACTGTCTTTGGGAATAAGGATGGGTGCTTCGCTTGTTTTTATTGTTGTTCATTTGAATAAGATTTGGTTTTATTGAAATAAATATAATGAATTTTATGAAGCGTTACTTCAACAAAAAACATCATACATTAATTAAGCTTTCAAATGATTTTGAAAACTTTTCATCAGATCACGCAGTCGTGCTGCTTCGACAAAATCGAGATCCTTCGCGGCTACTTCCATTGCTTTTCGTGTTTCCCTTATTTGTTTCTGAATTTGATCTACACTCATATATTCCAATTTGGGCTCTGGTGCTTGCTGAATTTGTTCTTTCTTTTCAGTGTCATATCCAAAAACTCCTTCAACAGCTTTAGTCAGTGGCGTTGGGGTGATGCCATGTTTTTCGTTGAAAGCAAGTTGTTTTTCTCTTCGATAATTGGTTTCATCAATTGTTTTTTGCATGCTTTTGGTGATTTTATCAGCATACATAATGGCTTTCCCATTCAAGTGCCTTGCTGCTCGACCAACTGTTTGTGTGAGTGAGCGAGCAGATCGCAAAAACCCTTCCTTATCTGCATCGATGATGGCTACTAAAGACACCTCTGGTAAGTCTAAGCCTTCCCGAAGTAGATTGACACCAATCAGAACATCAAACAACCCTCTTCGTAAATCTTGCATGATTTCTACACGTTCTAGCGTATCAATATCACTGTGGATATAACGACATCTGATCGAAATACGAGATAGATATTTGGTCAACTCCTCTGCCATACGCTTAGTAAGGGTAGTGACCAACACGCGTTCGTCTATCTCTGCACGAACCTGAATTTCCTCTACCAAATCATCGATTTGATTTTGACTTGAGCGAACCTCAATGATTGGATCCAACAGCCCTGTAGGACGAATAATTTGCTCCACATAAACCCCCACTGTTTGTTCCAGTTCGTAATCTGCAGGAGTGGCACTCACATAAATCACTTGGTTTTGAAGAGACTCAAACTCTTCGTATTTCAATGGTCGGTTGTCCATCGCAGCAGGTAGTCGAAAGCCATATTCAACTAGGTTTTCTTTCCGACTTCGGTCACCTCCATACATGGCATGTACTTGTGAGAGTGTCACATGACTTTCATCAACAATCATAAGATAATCGTCTGGAAAGTAGTCCAAAAGACAAAAGGGACGTGTACCTGGCGCTCGACCATCGATATAGCGCGAATAGTTTTCGATCCCAGAGCAATATCCCAACTCCCGAATCATTTCTAAATCAAAGTTGGTTCGCTCCTCCAACCTCGTGGCTTCCAAGTGCTTGCCAATTTCTTTAAAGTAACCCACTTGCGCAACCAAATCATCTTGTATTTGATGAATTGCATTTTGCAACACATCAGGTGATGTGACAAACATGTTTGCAGGGTAAATAGTGAGTTTATCAAATTTTTCCTTGATGTTATTTGAAATGGGATCAAAGGATTCAATGGCTTCGATTTCATCACCAAAAAAGTGAATTTTAAACGCATGATCGGCATAGCTTGGAAAAACATCAACAATATCCCCCTTCACGCGAAAGGTGCCATGAAGAAAATCAGCTGTGGTTCGAGCGTATAAGCTTTGCACCAGTTTATGTAAAAACGCAGTTCGAGCAATGACCTGACCCAGTTCGACGCCAATCACATTTTTTCTAAATTCGATGGGGTTTCCAATCCCATATAAGCACGACACTGATGCGACCACCAATACATCTCTTCGACCAGATAACAGGGAAGAGGTTGTACTCAGTCTTAGTTTTTCGATTTCTTCGTTAATCGACAAGTCTTTTTCAATGTAAGTTCCAGTTGTGGGGATATATGCTTCAGGCTGATAATAATCGTAATAGGAAACAAAGTATTCAACAGCGTTTTCTGGAAAAAATTGCTTAAACTCAGCGTATAATTGAGCAGCAAGGGTTTTGTTGTGCGCAAGCACCAAGGTTGGTCGTTGCACCTTTTCGATCACATTGGCAACAGTAAATGTTTTTCCGGATCCAGTAACACCCATCAGTGTTTGAAATTTATCACGACTCTCTAACCCCTCTGTGAGTTGTTGAATTGCCTCTGGTTGATCCCCCGTTGGCTTGAAATCGGAAACAATATGAAACTTCATAGTATACAAAAATACCATAATTTCAGGCACTGCTCAATAGATGTTGCTCCCATCATTGCGCAAAAGCCATTACTTTTGCACTATGGCATTTAACGATAAATTAATCACAACAAAAAAACCAAGCTATCCAATTAGCCCTTTTTTAGGCGATTATTTAGCTCATTATAACCGAACTGTTCCTTTCCCAATTTCCTATTATGACTTGGAGCGTTTTGCTGGTTCAGTTTCTGTGATGGACAAAAATGATAATGACACTTTATGGGTTCGTGTTTTTTATAATGACAGTGAACGCTATGAGATTGATAACAATTTGAAACGTATATACACCCTTCTTTTGTCTGATGGAAGTACAGATATCGTAAGGTTTTTGAATGTAGATGCGATTGATTATTGCACTTTTGGAAATTCAAAACCATTTCGAATCAAAATTAGAAACATCTTAAATGATAATTTTGTTTATTTCTATGTAAAAAAAGCAGATGCCTCTCGTGCTTATGGTTTGGAGTTTGAGCACATGCTATCCCCTTATAATCTGAATTTTTTGGTTCATGAGGATACCTTGGTAGAGGAACATATTGCTGGAATCCCTGGTGATGAATTTATTTCAAACTATCTACCAAAGTGTTCCAACAGCGAGAAGAGTCAAATTGCCAAACAGTTTGTAAAATTTAATGAAAGATGTATGATTCGTCTCTTGGGCGATATGCGTTCCTATAATTATGTCATTGTGCCAACCCATGACTTTGATCAAGTTGTTTACAAAATACGTTCAATCGATTTTGACCAGCAATCCTATGAAGCCAAGTTGAAGGTGTATCGTCCCCAATTTTTTAAAGAAAATTTCCCAATGGTTGAATTGGTTCGTAATCATTTGGACAAAAATGCTATTGATCAATATAAAATTGAAGAAAGAGCGATTATCGCCAAACGCATTTTGAGCACAGAGACTCGTCTCACACAACTGATGAAATGTATGCTAAAAGATGAGCTCTCAACGCCTGAGAATGTAAAACAACTCAAGTCTGAAATCTATTCGCATATCCCTGATAAAAACTTCAAAAACAGTTTTAATATGGGTGGAATTGTGCGAGCGGCGTTTGAATTTGTTAAGCGGAATTACGAAAATCATGAGATGCTTCGCAATGATTAATACCATTGATCATCTTGATAGCTTTCATCTTTCCATCCCTCTTGGTCATCGTCAGACTGTACTTCCTCTGACTGCTCAAATGTTTTTTGCGGTGCCTCGTCTGGAACAACACCATGACTAAACACAAGCTGTGGGTAACTAACACTAGCGATAGATTCAGCCTCTTCGACACAAGTGACAAAAAAGGTCCACATATTTAAAAAGTCATAGATATAAAGGGCTGTTTTTTGATCATCTGTAAAAATATCATACAAGGCAGTTTGATGCATCAACTTTGAGGATTCTTCAAACATATCAGTTAAAGCAATGGCCTCTCCCTGATTCCATTCTTCATCAGTCACATAAAAGGTAGCCATTTCGTGGCCGCTCATCCCAAAAGACTGAATGATTGTATTGTGTAAGTCTTCAAAAGTCGAATTGCTTTCCAGCTCTACATCTCTGAAAATATCGCCCTCGGCATCTAAAATAATTCTAAATCGATAAATCATATGGTTTAATTTTTATGCGAAGCAACCAATGGAATTGGGCGCTAAATAATAATACTGCAATAAGTAAATGAAGTGGCTGTGTACCCCATGGAAAATCAACATAATACATTAAAATTCCAAGTGCAATTTCTGCTAGAATACATCCAATGATAAAATGAATATACTTTCTTTCAAGACCTTCTTTCACCACCTGCTTATAGATCATGATACTCACTGCCACCACAACCAACGAGAAGGAGCGATGAACATAAAATGAGACCTCTGGAAGACTCAGCCATAACTGTGGATCATCATACCCTGCTTCTTTGATTTGATAGTCGATAAATTGTCGTACATCAACTCCCAATCCGAATTGAACGAGGGTTAAAATAAAAGCGACAATAATTAGGTTTGTGCATTTTTTGGAGGGGAGCTGAATTTGATTTACATGATTCTTTGCACGTATAAAAAGCAATCCACTGACAATGAGGAGTGCCATGATCATATGAAGTGATATTTTACTTGGCAATAGATTGGAGTCAACGACAGTTTTTCCCAGCCAGGCTTGTATACCCATACCAACAACTGTTAAAAAAGAAAAAACAGCTTGTATTGGAGTGCTCCTAATCCACCAAAGACTGCGAATGAATAGGCCAAGGACAATCAAACCAGAAATTGCGCCGAGTAATCGATTGAGAAACTCTACCCAGGTGTGGATGGCATTGAAAGTCGCGTAATCGTGTTTGTCGTAAATCTCCCAGTTACTTAAATCGATTGTTGTACTACTGTTGAAGTCTTTGATTGCGACTTGTAATGTGTTTTCATAGATAATCACATTTCCTTTCTCATAGGTCTTTTCAGGTTTCCAGTCCAGTTGGCTACGCTCATTGGGGGGGATGAGATACCCAAAGCATTTTGGCCAGTCAGGACACCCCATACCACTGCCAGTCATTCGTACAATTGCACCAGCAA
>CACNGE010000008.1 GCA_902619855.1 uncultured Bacteroidota bacterium | reverse complement strand
TCTATCATGCTCGTTCGGATATGGTTTTATACAAACTTGATATATTTGTGAAATGAAGCTAGCACATCGACTTCGCCATCAACTCGAACGTAATGGTTTTGAAGTCTGTTCTCGACTTGCAGATCGATTGGGAATGCGCGCAAGACCAGTACGTTTATTTTTTATATATATTAGCTTTTTCTCTCTGGGATTTGGATTTGCAGTTTATTTGGTCCTTGCTTTTTGGCTTCGTCTCAAAGATTTAATTTACACCAAAAGAACTTCAGTTTTTGATTTATAACCATTCCCATGAAACGCATCATTTTAACTCTCATTTTCCTATTTGTATCTAGTTTTTCCTTTGCACAAGATGCTGGTCTTGATGACCGAATCAATGAGGCATTTACACCTGTAGCAGATTGGTGGGGTGCTGTTGTTTTGCATAATTTCCCAGGTACATCTATTCCTACGATTATTTTCTTGCTTGTTGGGGGAGCTTTATTTTTCACGATTTATTTTGGATTTATCAACGTCCGTCGTTTTCCTTTAGCTATCAACGTTGTACGTGGAAAATTTGATCATGTCGATCATCACGAAGTCGATAAAAAAGTAGGTGTGAATGTCGTCGATGGGGATGCTGTGGATACGATTAAAGATGAGAGTCAAGATGGAGAGGTTAGCCATTTTCAGGCTCTTGCCACTGCTGTCTCTGGAACAGTCGGAAATGGAAATATTGCAGGGGTTGCACTTGCCATTGCCATTGGAGGTCCTGGCGCTACATTCTGGATGATTTTTTGTGGACTGATAGGAATGTCAACAAAGTTTGTTGAGTGTACCTTGGGTGTCAAATACCGAGATGTGGGAGAAGATGGAACGGTTTATGGGGGTCCAATGTATTACCTTACCAAGGGGTTAAAAGAGAGAGGCTTTGCTCGCATGGGTCGATTTCTTGCAGTTACTTTCGCTTTGCTTTGTATTGGTGCATCTTTTGGAGGTGGAAATGCTGCTCAATCCAACCAAGCTGCAATGCAACTTGTAAGTTCGTTTGGAATGGAAGGTGGAAGTGCGCGTACAATCATAGGATTTATCATGATGATTTTTGTTGGGATCATCATTATTGGTGGGATTAGAAGAATTGCCTCTGTCACTGAAAAAATAGTTCCTTTCATGGCATTGCTTTACGTTGGGGCTTGTATATATATTATATTCACAAACCTTTCATTTGTCGACAATGCCTTTGCTATGATTTTCACACAAGCTTTCAATCCCCAAGCAGGTTTGGGAGGGCTTTTGGGAGTGCTGATCACTGGATTTAGAAGAGCTGCATTTTCTAATGAAGCAGGTGCTGGTTCAGCATCAATTGCACACTCTGCTGTGAAAACCAAATACGCAGCATCTGAAGGGCTGGTTGCCTTGCTCGAACCTTTTATTGATACAGTTGTGATTTGTACAATGACTGCATTGGTCATTATTATATTTAATGGCGACCAAACCATATTTAATTATGGAGGTGAAAATGGTATTGTAATGATCGATGGGGTTGCCGCTGAAGGCGCTGCAATTACTGCCGCTGCATTTGCAAATTACATTTCTTTTTCTGGCCCATTTTTAACAATTGCAGTCGTATTGTTTGCAATCTCAACCATGATTTCGTGGTCATATTATGGTCTACAATCTTGGATGTTTGTGTTTGGAAAAAGTAAAATTTCAGATTACACTTATAAGATATTATTTCTTTTGTTTATCGTTATTGGAGCCGCTGGTGACATGTCTGCCGTTTGGACTTTCTCCGATGCCATGATTCTTGCGCTTGTTTTTCCAAATATGATTGGTTTGTTTTTCCTATTTCCAAAAGTCAAAGTGGAATTACAGAGATACCTCAAAGCTGTTCGTGCTTAAACATAGATTACTTATCCTATGCCCCAATTTTCGTAATGGACTCGTCCACAAATACGTGGACTTCTCTTTTTGACACTGCTGTTTATTGTCGGACACCTGATACTTTTTTTGCCAATCAAAACCAACAACATTCTACAGCTATTCGCCCATTCCCAGATCACTTGATTACCAAGCGTGACTCTATTTTAGCGCAACTGCAAAACTAATGATACCATCTACTCCTTCAACCCCAATCGTCTGTCATCGTGGTTGGCCTATCGTTTGGAATTACTAAAATCAATTGTTGACTCTGTACAATCCCGTGTGAGGATTCGCATCTATTTTCAAACAGCAAAAGAATTTAAAGAATATGTCAGTATGGAAGATGAGAAATTTCAAAAAATCAAGCATCTAATTCAATTCCCAAGTCACCAAATACAATCAAAGTCAACTGCTCATAAATGTCAAAATAAGCAACTCAATACTGCCACAGCAGACGACCTCGAATTGGTTCTTAGTGTTAGTCCTACATTGGCAGATAGAATACTTACGACTCGCCAATCTCTACAAGGATTTTTGGTCAAAGACCAAGTCGGAGATATTTGGGGCATCGATTATAGTACATTGACAAACCTTTGGAAGTCATTTGCCCTTGACTCTATACCCAATCATTCAATCGATATCAATATAGTTACAATTTCAGAGTTGGCAGCTAATCATTATATCAGTTATAGCTTGGCGAGTAGGATTGTGGCTTATCGCACCAATAGTGAAAACGAAATCAACTGGGGTGTCATTGCCAATAAATTTGAATTAGATTCGATACACATTGCAAGAATTGCGTTATATTTGAAATAAAAATTTGCTTGAATGGATACATCTGTTTCACCTCATGATATGATCGTACAGACTACAGAAACAAAACAACTTGTCGCAGATTCGGCACGCGATTTTGCATATCAATTTATAAAACCTCATGTCATGGATTGGGATGAAGCCCAGCACTTTCCTGTCGAGGTGATGAAGCAAGCTGGTTCATATGGTTTTCTCGGAATGCTTGTTCCAGAAGAGTATGGTGGATCAGGACTTGGATACCACGAATACGTGGTAATGGTGCAAGAAATTTCCAAAGTTGACCCATCGATTGGATTGTCTATTGCAGCACACAATTCATTGTGTACAAATCATATTTTAAAATTTGGATCAGAGTCTCAAAAATCTCGTTGGTTGCCCAAATTGGCATCTGGTGAGTGGATTGGCGCTTGGGGTTTGACAGAGCACAATACAGGTTCTGATGCTGGTGGAATGAACTCAACTGCAGTTCAGGATAAAAATCATTGGGTGTTGAATGGTACAAAAAACTTTATAACACATGGCATCTCTGCTGATGTGGCCGTAGTGATTTTTAGAACAGGTGAAAAAGGTGATAGTCATGGCATGACTGCCTTTGTGATTGAACGTGGAACGCCTGGATTTTCATCTGGTAAGAAAGAAGACAAACTCGGTATGCGTGCGTCAGAAACTGCTGAGCTGATTTTTGATCAGTGCAGGGTTCCTGATGAAAACCGACTTGGAGAATTGGGAGAAGGTTTTATCCAGTCAATGAAAATACTTGATGGAGGGCGAATTTCAATTGCTGCTCTTTCGCTTGGGATAGCTCGGGGTGCTTATGAAGCTGCTCTTCAATACTCAAAAGAGCGTGTTCAGTTTGGCAAACCGATCAGCAGTTTTCAAGGCATTTCTTTCAAACTCGCTGAAATGGCAACACAAATCGAGGCAGCTGAACTGCTAACCCAAAACGCAAGTCAACTGATCAATCAAGGCAAGAAGATGACCAAAGAAAGCGCCATTTGTAAGCTATTTGCATCTGAAGCCTGTGTGAGCATTGCCAATGAAGCAGTGCAGATTTTTGGAGGATATGGTTACTCCAAAGAATTTCCAGTCGAGAAATTTTATCGCGATTCAAAACTCTGTACAATCGGAGAGGGAACATCTGAGATTCAGAAAGTTGTGATTGCAAAGCAAATTTTAAAATAAACCGTTGTCAACTTGCAAATTAAACTTATATTTGTAGCCAACATTAAAGGAAGGAGGTCGTAGCTTATGTTAATAATACCAATCAAAGACGGAGAAAATATCGACCGCGCGCTTAAGCGTTTCAAAAGAAAATTTGATCGTACAGGAAAGATGCGCCAACTACGTGAACGCAAGACTTTTACGAAGCCTTCTGTTGCTCGTCGTGCTGTGATTCAAAAAGCACAATACATTCAAAAGATTCGTGATAAAGAGGAAATATAAACTTCCAACTAAAGCACAAAAACATTGCGCCGAACATTAGTTTTTACTAACTTGTGTTCGGTGTCTTAGTTTTTGCCTATGTCTATTCCAAATTTTATCGAATATATTTCATCGGAAAAACGATATTCCTCACACACCCAAAATGCATATAAAAAAGATTTAGAAGAATTTTCCAACTATTGCAAGTCCTATTATCAACTCAACAGTCTCTCTTCTGTTGCGTATGTTGTGATTAGGGAATGGATTGTACACTTATCATCCTCAGGTCTAAAAAATCAAAGCATCAATAGAAAATGCTCATCTCTAAAAAGCTATTTTAATTTTTTACAAAAATTGGGAGAAATCGATCAGAACCCCATGCAGTTTCATCGTCAATTAAAAGCATCACCAAAACTGGTTGTTCCTTTGACTGAATCAGAATTTCGCATGGTGATTGAAATGTATGACAACTCTCATTTTGAAGGTGCTCGTGATGCGCTCATTTTAGAATTGCTGTACACCACTGGCATGCGACGTGCAGAGTTAATCTCACTCACACTAGATGCCATCGACAGAAACAAACAACAATTAAAAGTGGTTGGTAAGCGAAACAAAACGAGAATTATACCACTGTTGGCCAAAGTTATTTCTCAAATCGATATCTATTTGTCTTATCGCAATCGTATCGATCAAGATAAGCCGAGAGATTGGTTGCTCATCAACGCCAAAGGCAATGTACTGAAGCCAACAGACATATATAAGTGTGTGACGAACTACCTCTCCAAAGTATCGACAAAAGAGAAAATCAGTCCTCATGTATTGCGACACACATTTGCAACGCACTTGCTCAATCGAGGTGCTGACATCAATAGTATTAAAGAAATTTTGGGCCATAAAAGCTTGTCTTCGACTCAAATCTATGCCAAAGTTCAACTCCCCAAAATGAAAAAGGATTATTTAACCGCCCATCCACGCGCCTAATCGCGGGGCATAAACAAGAGAGTTATGAAAATAAATATTCAAACTGTTCACTTTTCCATGTATTCAAATCTTCAAAAATATATTGAAAAACGATTGTCAAAGCTCAATTTATATTACGATCGCATTGTGAGTATTGACTTGTATTTAAATCTCGACAATCATAATGATCAGACCAACAAGTCGGTTGAATTGCGTGTCAACATCCCTGGAGATGATGTGGTTGTTGGCAAAAAAAGCGAATCGTTCGAGAAGTCGCTAGACATGGCTGCGTCGAGTGCACAACGCATGCTGAAACGTCGAAAAGAAAAATTGCGGATTTCGTAAAAGATTTTTGATTTAAAAATGCTTTGAAAAAAAAAAAATAATTAGATACATTTGCAAACCGCTTTTAGGGCGGCAGTTGCCGATGTAGCTCAGCTGGCTAGAGCAGCTGATTTGTAATCAGCAGGTCGTGGGTTCGAGTCCCTCCATCGGCTCAACTATTTGGATCATTGACATTTTGGGGAGATACTCAAGCGGCCAACGAGGACAGACTGTAAATCTGTTGGTTTTTACCTTCGCAGGTTCGAATCCTGCTCTCCCCACACCTAAATATTATGATAATGCGGGAGTAGCTCAGTTGGTAGAGCGTCAGCCTTCCAAGCTGAATGTCGCCGGTTCGAACCCGGTCTCCCGCTCTACAAGGTCAAGCCAAAAGACTTGCACTGCCGATGTAGCTCAGGGGTAGAGCGTTTCCTTGGTAAGGAAGAGGTCACGAGTTCAAATCTCGTCATTGGCTCATTGATTATCAGAGAGTTACGTAATTCAAAGTCATTTTTTAAAACTTCAATGTGAACTAAAAGTGAACTCTTTGTTTTGATTCTTTAGTTTTTCCTGTTTTTTACCACTTATATTTTTTCTTAAATTAGTACTAATAAAAAAAATACGGTGAAGAAACTATTGGCGCTTGGTTTAATTTTCTTCTCTTTTTTATTTCAGAGCTGTTCTTCATATAAATACATTCATTACGATTATGTTAAAGCTGATGAATATAAAAAAATCAGGGTTGTTATGATTGATGGAACGAAATACGATGGTAGTTTCGTCAAAAAAGATGAACAAAATCTATATATATCAACGCGAGATGGAAAAACCCTAAAGATACCTCAAAAGGGGATTTATGAAGTACAAGTTCAAAAGCTTTCATATTTAAAAACAAGTGTGCTTATATCTCTTCCAATTGTTGGAATTTATGCTTTGATTTTAATTGTAGATTATATTAAAGACTTTTAGTGAATTAAAAACAATACGATGAAAAAATTAATAATATGCATCACTGTATTTATAAGCAGCTTAACATTTGCAAACGAGATTAGCTACGATTACGTAGTTCTACAAAATGGAAAATATATTCAAGGGCAAGTTGTAGATATTGGAAGGAATAAAATAAAAATGAATGTAGGCGTAGATATCAAAACCATTAAAAATAAAGACATATTGAATCTTACTTTTGACCAAGAATTAACATCAAAAGAAAAATATAGTCTTGGATTTTTAGATGGTAAAAGATACGCAAGAAATCAAATGGGCAATTTAATTTTAGGAATCCCCTCAATTCCCCTTATGGGCGCACCAATACTTCTTATATACGTAACATCAAACCAAAAACCACATAATATGGGAATTACCAATAGGAATAAATTAATTATTGATGATTTGGATTATTTAAAAGGATATAAAAAGGGGGCAAGACAAAAGTCTATTTCAAAAGCTATAGATGGGGTCTTGTATGGTATTTTGGCTGTATTATCAATGGGGTTAGTATTTCTTTTTTCATTACAGTAATTCCAAAAATTTTAAATTAGTACCACTAAAAACAATACGATGAATAAAGTCAGATTTTATTTTATGCCAACATCATGGTATCTCATGCATTATTTGTGTTTGGGCTCTACATTGCTGTATATGATAGCAGTTATTTTCAAGGTTTGCTTATGATGGGGTTGGGCTTTAACATAGGTATAAATGGTAAGATTAAATTTTTTAAGAAGAAGACATAAAGAAGCCATCATTCCCTCAGCTTACACGGTAACTTTCTTTTGGGTATTTTAAATCACTGTGATAGTTATTATCTTGTGGTTCTATATCTCAATATCGTGAATTAACAAAAAATCCTTGAAAAAGCTGAAAACATTGTCAGCTTCAATTCACATCTTCTAGTTTATATTTTGGTCAACATCTTTTTATTTGGCGTTGATCTGTATGACAATGAGCTTATCAACTGGGCCTTTTTATCGCTAATGGGATAGGGCATTGGTTTGATCTCTCATTATGTCCCTGTTTTCAACCCCTTCTTTTCATTCGAAAAGGAAGTGGAAAAACTGACCGAAAAACATAAAAAATCCTTAAACCAATAATGACGTAAGGGCATACACCCCATTTGCTTTGTAAATGGAAATTGATTGACATTGGCCTTATGTCAAACTGCATGGGGCATTTGATGTGATTTGCCGATTTTGATCGTGAGCAAAGTCGCACGAATGCCCTTTGTTTTTAAAAGAAAAATTTTTAACATCTCAACAAGGATTGTTAAGAATAAATAATTATATTTGCGCTCATTTTAAAAGCATAAACGTATAACATTATGGCAAAGGAAACCTTTGATCGGTCGAAACCCCACCTAAACATAGGCACAATTGGGCACGTTGACCATGGTAAAACAACCCTAACAGCTGCGATCACCAAAGTACTAGCTGACGCTGGATTTTCAGAAGCTAAAAGCTTTGATCAAATTGATAACGCACCTGAGGAAAAAGAAAGAGGAATTACAATCAATACCTCACACGTCGAATATCAAACATCTAATCGTCACTATGCACACGTTGACTGTCCTGGTCACGCCGACTATGTGAAAAACATGGTTACTGGTGCTGCGCAAATGGACGGAGCAATTCTTGTGGTTGCTGCTACTGATGGTCCGATGCCACAAACTCGTGAGCACATTCTACTTGGACGTCAGGTTGGGGTGCCACGTATTGTCGTATTCCTAAACAAAGCTGACATGGTGGACGACGAGGAACTTTTAGAACTCGTTGAAATGGAAGTTCGTGAATTGCTTAGCTTTTATGACTATGATGGAGACAATGGACCTGTGGTCCTTGGATCTGCTCTTGGCGCTTTAAATGGTGAGCAAAAGTGGGTTGAATCTGTCATGAAGCTCATGGAAGAAGTTGACAACTGGATCGAATTGCCAAAGCGTGATGTCGATAAAGATTTCTTAATGCCAATCGAAGATGTATTTTCGATTACAGGTCGTGGAACGGTTGCAACAGGTCGTATTGAAACTGGTGTTGCTAACTCTGGTGATGCTGTAGACATTATTGGTATGGGAGCTGAGAAATTAGACTCTACCATTACTGGTGTTGAGATGTTCCGTAAAATATTAGATCGTGGTGAAGCGGGTGACAACGTAGGTATTCTTCTACGTGGTATCGAGAAAACTGATATCAAAAGAGGTATGGTAATTTGTAAGCCAGGCTCTGTTACTCCTCACGCCAAGTTTAAAGCTGAGGTTTATATCCTTAAAAAGGAAGAGGGTGGACGTCACACGCCATTCCATAACAATTATCGTCCTCAGTTTTATGTCCGTACAACAGACGTTACTGGAAACATCAACCTTCCAAGTGGAGTTGAAATGGTAATGCCTGGTGACAACCTTACAATCGAGGTAGATTTGATCCAACCAATTGCATTAAACGTTGGTTTGCGATTTGCTATTCGTGAGGGAGGTCGTACAGTAGGAGCTGGTCAGGTTACAGAAATCCTAGACTAAATTATTTTATACGTTCATTATATAAGGTGTCATGCATCAGCATGACACCTTTTGTACCAAATTTTGATTAGGTGTATCGAACTTCGAAAGTTAGGTACAGGAGCGCGAACACCAACAGAGACGGGTTTAGCTCAGTTGGTAGAGCACTGGTCTCCAAAACCAGGTGTCGGGAGTTCGAGCCTCTCAACCCGTGCAAAAGTTAGTATTGCTATGATACAATATGTGAAAGACTCTTTTGAGGAACTAAAAAAACATGTGACTTGGACGTCCTGGTCCGAGTTGCAACGATTGACGACTGTCGTAATTGTGTTTTCCATTCTCTTTTCCCTTGCCATATGGGGTGCTGATTCTGTTCTTTCACGAGTGGTTAAATTTTATTTTGAACTCATTTCATAATCCGAAACAATGACTGATACAGATGTAAAAAAGTGGTATGTTGTTCGGACAGTTAGTGGCCAAGAAAACAAAATTAAGACCTATATAGAGTCTGAAATCGACAGACACGGTCTCTCGAGTTTTGTCGCTGATGTTTTGGTTCCCACAGAAAAAGTAATACAAATCCGTAAAGGAAAAAAAATTAATAAGGAGCGTGTGTTTTTCCCTGGATACATAATGGTGAAAGCCAACTTGGCAGGAGAAGTTCCACACGTGATTCGTTCAATTACAAATGTGATTGGATTTTTGGGAGAAACCAAAGGAGGTGAACCTGTTCCCCTTCGCGAATCGGAGGTCAACAGGATGCTCGGAAAAGTAGATGAATTGGCTGTTCAGTCAGACAACGTTGCGATTCCGTTCACGCTTTCAGAAACTGTCAAAGTGATCGATGGTCCTTTTAATGGATTTAATGGAACAATAGAAAAAATTAATGAAGAAAAACGCAAGTTGGAAGTGATGGTGAAAATTTTTGGACGAAAAACACCACTTGAACTATCCTACATGCAAGTTGAGAAGATATAAAAGTGTTACAATTATCCGATTTCAAAGCAGCTTCCATGCGGCGAGGTCAAAACATTTAAATAATGGCAAAAGAAGTAAGTAAAGTAGTAAAGCTACAAGTCAGGGGAGGTGCAGCGAATCCATCGCCACCGGTTGGACCCGCTTTAGGTGCCGCAGGAGTGAACATAATGGAGTTCTGCAAACAGTTTAATGCAAGAACCCAAGAAAAAGCTGGAAAAGTACTGCCAGTCGTGATCTCCGTCTATGCAGACAAATCATTTGAGTTTGTAGTAAAGACACCACCTGCAGCCGTTCAACTATTGGAAGCCGCTAAGGTTAAAAAAGGATCAGGCGAACCCAACCGAAGCAAAGTAGCAAGCGTGACTTGGGATCAAGTGCGCAACATTGCTGAAGACAAAATGCAGGATTTAAATGCATTTACGGTTGAATCAGCCATGAAAATGGTTGCAGGAACCGCTAGATCAATGGGGCTAACAGTAAAAGGTCAAGTTCCTTTTTAACCATCAATTGAAATACAATGGCAAAAATTTCCAAAAAAAGAAAAGAGGCACTATCTAAAATAGATCGTGCGAGCTTGTATTCCTTGTCAGATGCTGCTTCGTTGGTTAAAGAGATAACGACCACAAAGTTTGACGCGTCTGTTGACTTGGCTGTTCGCTTGGGTGTAGACCCTCGAAAAGCTGACCAAATGGTACGTGGTGTAGTTACTCTTCCACACGGAACTGGTAAAACTGTTTCGGTATTAGCCCTTGTCACACCCGATAAGGAAGCCGAAGCAAAAGAAGCTGGAGCCGATTATGTGGGACTAGATGAATATTTGCAGAAAATCAAAGATGGATGGACAGACGTTGATGTTATCGTTACCATGCCAAGTGTCATGGGTAAGCTAGGGCCTTTGGGTCGTGTGCTTGGTCCTCGCGGTTTGATGCCTAATCCAAAAACGGGAACCGTTACGATGGATGTGGGCAAGGCCGTTAGCGACGTGAAAGGTGGTAAGATTGATTTTAAAGTCGACAAAACAGGCATCGTACATGCCTCGATAGGAAAAGTTTCTTTTGATGCTGATAAAATCTTGGGCAACGCTAATGAACTCTTGCAGACATTGGTCAAACTCAAACCTTCAAGCGCAAAAGGAGTGTACATCAAAAGTGTATCCTTGTCGAGTACAATGAGTCCAGGCATCCCTGTGGAATTTAAAGATTTTTAACTGATAGCGAATTTGATATTATGACAAAACAAGATAAAGTAAAAGCTATCGAAGACCTAACAGCACAGTTGGCAGAAAGCCAAAACATCTATTTAACAGATGTTTCTGATTTGGATGCCCTCACGACTTCAAACTTGCGTCGCGCATGTTTTAAGGCGGGTGTAAAGCTGATAGTTGTTAAGAATACATTGTTGGCAAAAGCCATGGAAGCTTCAGATAAAGATTTTGGTGACCTAACAGGTGTCCTCAAAGGAAACACAGCAATGATGTTTTCTGAATCAGGAAATGGACCTGCCAAGTTAATCAAAGACTTTCGCAAGAAATCGGAACGCCCAATTTTGAAAGGTGCTTATATCGAGGAAGCTGTTTATTTGGGCGATGACCAAATAGACGCACTTGTCAACATTAAGTCTAAGGATGAATTGATTGGGGAAATTATTACCCTGCTTCAATCGCCTGCAAAAAATGTGGTTTCTGCACTTCAATCAAGTGGTGGAGCCCTCGCTGGAATTATAAAAACGCTTGCTAAAAAGGAAGCATAAAATTGTTAACATAAATTTATAATAAATACGTTCAAAATGGCAGATTTAAAAGATTTTGCAGAACAGTTGGTCAACCTCACTGTAAAAGAAGTGAATGAGTTGGCAGAAATTTTAAAAGAAGAATATGGCATTGAGCCTGCCGCTGCTGCAGTTGCAGTTGCTGGTGGCCCTGCTGCAGGTGGTGACGCTGGTGGTGAGGAAAAGTCAGAATTTGACGTGATCCTCAAATCCGCAGGTGGTTCTAAACTTGCTGTGGTGAAATTGGTTAAGGAATTGACTGGTCTTGGTTTGAAAGAAGCTAAAGAACTGGTTGATAACGCACCAAGCCCAATCAAAGAGGGTGTAGCTAAAGACGAGGCAGAAGGCCTAAAAACTTCTTTAGAAGAAGCTGGAGCAGAGGTAGAGCTTAAATAACCACTGTTCATCAAACATAACTAAGGCCACGGCTTTTGCCGTTGGCCTTAGCTGCGTTTTTAAATAAACGTTAGCAGCAATGCTGTATTAATTTTGTAAAAAATACATTTTTGTTCATGTCTACAACATCCGAAAGACTCAATTTTTCATCGGCGATCAACACGCCTAAATATCCTGACTTCCTGGACATACAAATCAAATCTTTTCAAGACTTTTTTCAACTTGAAACAAAATCAAACGAACGTGACAACGAAGGTCTCTTTAACACTTTTAAAGAAAACTTTCCTATTTCCGATACTCGGAATCAGTTTGTTTTAGAGTTTCTCGACTATTTCGTCGATCCTCCACGATACTCCATTATTGAGTGTATCGAACGTGGTCTGACCTATAGTGTGCCTCTAAAAGCTCGTTTGAAATTGTACTGTACTGATCCTGAACATGAGGACTTTGAAACTATTGTTCAAGATGTGTTTTTGGGTACAATCCCTTACATGACTCCAAGTGGAACCTTTGTGATTAATGGTGCTGAGCGTATTGTTGTTTCTCAATTGCACAGATCTCCAGGTGTCTTCTTTGGACAGTCATTTCATGCAAATGGAACAAAACTCTACTCTGCTAGAGTGATTCCTTTTAAAGGGTCATGGATTGAATTTGCAACTGACATCAACAGTGTGATGTATGCATACATCGATCGAAAAAAGAAGTTACCTGTCACGACTCTTTTTCGTGCGATTGGTTTTGAAAGAGATAAAGATATTTTAGAAATTTTCGACCTAGCTGAGGAAGTAAAAGTCACCAAAACTGGCTTGAAAAAAGTCTTGGGTAGAAAACTGGCCGCACGTGTTTTGAACACATGGTTTGAGGACTTCGTGGATGAGGATACTGGTGAGGTTGTTTCAATTGAAAGAAATGAGATTGTTCTTGACAGAGATACCATACTTGAAAAAGAACATATTGATCAGATTGTTGAAGCAAACGCAAAAACTGTTCTTCTCCATAAAGAAGATTTAGCATCTGCTGACTACGCAATCATTCATAACACACTTCAAAAAGACCCTACAAACTCAGAAAAAGAAGCTGTTGAACATATCTATCGGCAGCTGCGTAACGCTGAACCACCAGATGAAGAAACTGCTCGTGGGATTATTGACAAGCTGTTCTTCTCTGATCAGAGATACAATCTCGGTGAAGTTGGTCGTTATCGAATGAACAAAAAACTTTGTCTTGATATTGAAATGGATAAGCAGGTCTTAACCAAAGACGATATCATTACTATTATCAAATATCTTATTGAGTTAATCAATTCCAAGTCGGAGATCGATGATATTGATCACTTGTCAAATCGCCGTGTTCGCACGGTAGGGGAGCAACTCTCATCCCAATTTGGTGTTGGGCTATCAAGAATGGCACGTACCATCCGTGAGCGAATGAATGTACGTGATAATGAAGTGTTTACTCCAATTGATCTGATTAATGCTAAGACATTATCTTCAGTCATTAACTCATTCTTTGGCACCAATCAGCTTTCTCAGTTTATGGATCAAACAAATCCACTTGCTGAGATTACACACAAACGTCGACTATCTGCCTTAGGCCCTGGGGGTCTTTCAAGAGAACGTGCTGGATTTGAGGTGCGTGATGTGCACTACACCCACTATGGTCGTATGTGTCCAATTGAAACCCCTGAAGGACCAAACATTGGTTTGATATCATCCTTAAGTGTCTTCGCCAAGGTGAATAACTTAGGATTTATTGAGACACCTTATCGTGAAGTAAAAAATGGTGTTGTTAACTTCATTGATATGAAATATCTAACAGCTGAGGAAGAGGAAGAAAAACTGTTTGCACAAGCACACGTGCCAAAAGATAAAGACGGAAAAATTAACGTCGATAAATTAATTGCTCGATCTGAGGCAGACTACCCAGTCGTCGAACCATCACAAGTCGATTACATGGATGTTGCACCAAACCAGATTGCATCGATATCAGCTTCCCTTATTCCATTTTTGGAACATGATGATGCGAACAGGGCTTTGATGGGATCAAATATGATGCGCCAAGCAGTGCCTCTACTACGTCCAGAAGCACCTATTGTTGGAACAGGACTCGAGCGTCAAGTTGCAAAAGACTCTAGGGTATTGATCAATGCAGAGGATGATGGTGTGGTCACATATGTTGACGCAAACGTTATCAAAATCAAATACAACTCTACCGAAGAAGATCGTCTGATCAGCTTTGAATCTGATGAAAAAGAATATCCTTTGGTGAAGTTTAGAAAAACCAATCAAGGTTCTACCATCAACCTTAAGCCAATTGTAAAAGTTGGTGATCGTGTTGAAAAAGGTCAGGTCTTGTGTGAAGGCTATGCCACACAAAAAGGTGAGCTAGCATTAGGACGCAACATGAAAGTTGCATTTATGCCTTGGAAAGGATACAACTTTGAGGATGCGATTGTAATCTCTGAAAAAGTAGTTAGAGATGACATCTTCACATCGATTCACATTGACGAATATGCGATGGAAGTTCGCGATACCAAACTAGGTAAAGAGGAGTTGACCAATGATATTCCCAATGTCAGTGAAGAAGCAACAAAGGATTTGGACGAAAATGGAATGATCCGTATCGGTGCTGAGGTTCAAGCGGGTGATATACTCATTGGTAAGATCACTCCGAAAGGAGAGTCAGATCCAACACCAGAGGAAAAGCTCTTGCGCGCCATTTTTGGTGACAAAGCAGGTGATGTAAAAGATGCTTCTCTAAAAGCACCACCATCTCTCAACGGAGTTGTTATAGACAAAAAGCTCTTTACTAGAATTGTTAAAGACAAAAGACGTCGAACGCAAGACAAGCAAGAGTTACTTGAGCTTGAAGAGCAATTTGAGGTGAAATTCAAAGAACTCAAATCGCTACTTGTTGAAAAGTTATTCTCTCTACTAAGTGGAAAAACTTGTCAAGGCGTATTCAATGATTTGGGTGAAGAAGTTTTACCAAAAGGTAAAAAGTTTACGCTTAAAATGTTAAATGCAGTAGATGATTATGCACACTTGTTAAGTGGCACTTGGACTGTTGATAATCACATTGATGGTCTTGTCAACAACTTGATGCACAACTATAAAATCAAAGAAAACGATTTGCAAGGAGCACTGCGACGTGAAAAGTTTACGATTTCTGTTGGTGATGAACTACCTGCGGGAATTTTAAAACTTGCTAAAGTATATATCGCTAAAAAGCGTAAGCTAAAAGTCGGAGATAAGATGGCTGGTCGTCACGGAAACAAAGGAATTGTTGCAAGAATTGTACGTCAAGAAGATATGCCATTCTTGGAAGATGGTACACCAGTTGATATTGTACTCAACCCTCTTGGGGTGCCTTCCCGGATGAACATTGGTCAGATTTATGAAACAGTGTTGGGCTGGGCAGGACAAAAGCTAGGCAAAAGTTTTGCCACGCCAATTTTTGATGGCGCATCTAGCCAACAGGTTGACAAAATATCTGATGAAGCTGGTATTCCACAATATGGACATACGTATCTTTATGATGGTGGAACAGGTGAACGATTCGATCAACCAGCAACTGTTGGGGTGATTTATATGCTTAAACTTGGACACATGGTAGATGATAAAATGCACTCAAGATCAATTGGTCCATACTCACTTATTACACAGCAGCCACTTGGTGGTAAAGCCCAGTTTGGTGGACAGCGATTTGGTGAAATGGAAGTTTGGGCACTTGAGGCCTATGGGGCTTCCAGTACATTACAAGAAATACTGACGGTCAAATCGGATGATGTGGTCGGACGAGCAAAAACATACGAAACGATAGTCAAGGGTGAAGCAATGCCTAAACCTGGACTACCAGAGTCTTTCAATGTTTTGATGCACGAGCTCAAGGGTCTTGGACTCGATATACGTTTAGAAGAATAATTTAATTCGCTTAGGAATAATGGCAAGATTTAATGACAATAAGCAACCCATCAGTTTTAACAAAATTTCTATTGGTCTTTCATCACCAGAAACGATTCTTGCAGAGTCGAGAGGTGAAGTATTAAAGCCCGAAACGATTAATTATCGTACCCACAAACCAGAGCGTGATGGTCTGTTTTGTGAACGTATTTTTGGTCCTGTAAAGGATTTTGAATGTGCTTGTGGAAAATATAAGCGAATTCGATACAAGGGTATCGTTTGTGATCGCTGTGGAGTTGAAGTAACTGAGAAAAAAGTGCGAAGAGATCGTGTAGGGCATATTAGCCTTACTGTACCTGTAGCACACATTTGGTATTTCCGTTCGCTTCCAAATAAGCTTGGATATCTTCTTGGACTTCCGTCCAAAAAGCTCGATATGATCATATATTACGAGCGTTATGTGGTGATTCAACCAGGAGGAGCGACCAATGAAGAAGGAGAGCCAGTACAAAAAATGGACTTCCTTACCGAGGAAGAGTATCTCAATATTCTTGAAAAATTACCAACCGACAATCAATATCTTGAAGACACAGACCCTGAAAAATTCATTGCCAAAATGGGTGCAGAGTGTCTCATCGAACTATTGAGCCGAATTGATTTAGATGAACTTTCATACGAGTTGCGCGACAAAGCCAATAACGAAACATCTAAACAACGAAAAACAGAGGCTTTAAAGCGTCTTCAGGTTGTTGAAGCTTTTCGGGAAGCCAACAAAAATCGTGAGAACCGACCAGAGTGGATGATTTTGAAAACTATTCCTGTCATTCCACCTGAGCTTCGCCCATTGGTGCCACTTGATGGAGGTCGTTTTGCGACTTCTGACTTAAATGATTTATATCGAAGAGTTATCATTCGAAACAATCGTTTGAAGCGTTTGGTAGAGATCAAAGCACCTGAAGTAATTCTACGAAATGAAAAGCGTATGCTGCAAGAGTCTGTAGACTCACTTTTCGACAATACAAGAAAGTCATCAGCTGTAAAATCTGACGCCAATCGTCCTTTAAAATCTCTTTCAGATTCATTAAAAGGAAAGCAGGGACGTTTTCGTCAAAATCTACTTGGTAAGCGTGTAGATTACTCAGCTCGATCAGTTATCGTCGTTGGACCTGAGCTTAGACTTTTCGAGTGTGGGTTGCCTAAAAATATGGCTGCCGAGCTATACAAGCCTTTTGTCATTCGTAAATTAATTGAAAGGGGAATTGTTAAGACAGTAAAATCTGCCAAAAAGATTATTGACAAGCGCGAGCCAGTTGTATGGGATATTTTGGAGAATGTAATTAAAGGGCATCCTGTCCTTTTGAACCGAGCTCCCACACTTCACCGTTTGGGGATTCAGGCATTCCAGCCAAAACTCATTGAAGGAAAAGCGATTCAGCTTCACCCATTGGCGTGTACTGCATTTAATGCTGACTTTGATGGGGATCAAATGGCAGTACATCTTCCACTAGGTCCTGAGGCAATCTTAGAGTCACAGCTACTGATGCTTGCATCGCATAACATCTTGAATCCAGCAAATGGATCACCAATCACTGTACCTTCTCAAGATATGGTATTGGGTTTATATTATATGACCAAAGCCAGAAAGTCAACCAAAGACCACCCTGTTAAGGGAGAGGGTTTAACTTTTTACAGCGCTGAGGAGGTCAACATTGCTTTTAATGAAAAGATTGTTGATTTGAATGCGATCGTAAAAGTCAGAGCAAAAGACTTTAACGAGGATGGCGAGTTGACAAATCAATTGATAGAAACAACAGTTGGTCGAGTATTATTTAATCAAGTTGTTCCTGAAAAGGCAGGTTTTATTAATGAAGTTCTCACAAAAAAATCACTTCGTGATATTATTGGTGACATTTTAAAAGTGACTTCTGTTCCTGAAACTGCTGCTTTCTTAGATGAAATTAAAGAAATGGGATACTCCTTTGCTTTCAAAGGTGGTCTTTCGTTTAGTCTTGGGGATATTATCATTCCTGCAGATAAACAAAAATTAATTGACGAAGCCAACAGTCTTGTTGATGGTATTATGACTAACTACAACATGGGTCTTATTACCAACAATGAGCGTTACAACCAAGTTATTGATGTTTGGACGTCAACCAATGCAACTCTCACAGAGTTGGCAATGAAGCGGATCAGTGAAGACCAGCAAGGCTTCAATTCAGTATATATGATGCTTGACTCTGGTGCGAGAGGATCAAAAGAGCAAATTCGTCAGCTCACAGGAATGCGTGGTTTAATGGCCAAGCCAAAGAAATCAACTGCAGGAGGGGGTGAGATTATTGAAAACCCAATCCTATCAAACTTTAAAGAAGGACTTTCGATTCTTGAGTATTTTATTTCCACTCACGGTGCTCGTAAAGGTCTTGCAGATACAGCACTTAAAACTGCTGATGCTGGATACCTCACACGTCGCCTTCACGATGTTGCGCAAGACGTTATTGTAAACACAGAGGATTGTGGCACACTTCGTGGAATCACAGTAGAATCACTGAAGAAAAACGAAGAAGTTGTTGAAAAACTTGGGGATCGTGTAATTGGTCGAGTTGCTTTATTTGATGTTATTAATCCAAATGACGGAAAAGTGATCATCGAAGCTGGTCAAGAAATTCTGGATAATCATGTTAAACAAATCGAAAACTCACCAATTGATAAGATTGAAGTTCGTTCTCCATTGACCTGTGAGGCTAAAAAAGGAATCTGTGCCAAATGCTATGGAAGAAACTTGGCCAATGGTAAAATGGTTCAGATAGGTGAGTCTGTTGGTGTGATTGCTGCACAATCTATTGGTGAACCAGGAACGCAACTTACACTACGTACCTTCCACGTAGGAGGTATTGCTGGGAATGTCTCAGAGGAAAACAAACTCATTGCGAAGTTTGATGGTAAGGTTGAATTAGAAGACCTGAAGACAGTCCCTGGTAAAGATGCTGACGGTAACGATGCTGATGTTGTTATTTCTCGTACAACCGAATTCAAGTTGGTTGACAGCAACACTGGTATTACTTTGAGTAATAATATCATTCCTTATGGGTCTTTCATTTCTGTAAAGAATGCTAAAAAGATCAAAAAAGGTGATGAGATTTGCCGATGGGATCCATATAATGGAGTCATTGTTTCAGAGTTTTCTGGTAAGATTGGATATGAAAACATCCAACAAGGTGTGACTTTCCAGGTTGAAATTGATGAACAAACTGGTTTCCAAGAAAAGGTAATCACTGAGACAAGGGATAAGAAAATGATTCCAACCCTATTGATTCAAGACAACAAAGAGAACACACTTCAGTCATACAATCTACCTGTGGGAGCACACATCATGGTTGATGATGGAGAAGCGATAAAGGGTGGTAAAATCCTTGTTAAAATCC
Source organism: uncultured Bacteroidota bacterium (assembly GCA_902619855.1). Lineage (GTDB taxonomy): Bacteria > Bacteroidota > Bacteroidia > Flavobacteriales > Flavobacteriaceae > UBA724. The sequence goes on along the minus strand of CACNGE010000008.1, from coordinate 32,277 downwards.
CACGCAAGTCTGCTAAATCTGGTGATATTACAGGGGGTCTTCCAAGAGTTACCGAGTTGTTTGAGGCTCGAAACCCTTCAAATCCTGCTGTTGTTTCAGAGATTGATGGAGTTGTTTCATTTGGTAAAATCAAGCGAGGTAATCGCGAGATTATCGTAGAGTCTAAGACTGGCGAAATCAAAAAGTATTTGGTAAAACTTTCCAATCAGATTTTGGTTCAAGAGAATGACTTTGTTAAAGCAGGGATGTCTATTTCAGATGGTGCAATTACACCAAATGACATACTGAACATCAAAGGGCCATCGGCGGTTCAGCAGTACCTCGTGAATGAAGTACAAGAAGTATATCGCTTACAAGGGGTTAAGATCAACGACAAACACTTTGAAGTTGTTGTGCGTCAGATGATGCGTAAGGTTCGAATTGAGGATTCGGGAGATACAACTTTCCTCGAAAATCAACTTGTTCACAAGTATGACTTTATCACTGAAAATGATCAACTATTTGGTTGTAAAGTTGTTACTGAAGTCGGTGATTCTGAAAACTTCAAAGCAGGTCAAATCGTTACTGCTCGTGAACTGCGTGACGAAAACTCAATATTGAGACGTGATGACAAGGCACTTGTTCAAGCTCGTGATGCTGTAAATGCAACAGCGACGCCTATTTTGCAAGGTATTACACGTGCTTCTCTTCAAACAAAGTCGTTTATCTCTGCGGCATCTTTCCAAGAAACAACAAAAGTATTGAACGAAGCTGCTGTGAGTGGTAAGGTCGATACTCTTGAGGGTTTGAAAGAGAATGTGATCGTTGGACATAAAATTCCAGCTGGTACAGGAAACCGCGCCTACAATGATATTATTGTTGGTTATACTGATGAGTACGAAGAGCTTTTAGCCAAAAAGGAGTTTAATTTGAGTAGCAATGAGTGATTCAAAGAAGAAAAAGGAGATTAACATTGAGTTAGATCAGGAAACCGCACAGGGGACCTACTCGAACTTGGCAATCATCAATCATTCTGTTTCTGAGTTTGTTGTTGATTTTATCAATATCATGCCTGGCTCCCCAAAAGCCAAGGTTCGCTCACGCATTATTCTTACGCCACAGCACGCCAAGCGTTTTTTAAAGGCACTGAATGATAATGTTCATCGCTTTGAAAATGCGCATGGTGAGATCAAGGATTACGAACAGCCTCCAATTCCATTAAATTTTGGTCCCCCTGGAGAGGCATAAATCAAATTATCCCACCGAATGACGGGATTTTTTTAAACTACTTTGAAAAATCTTCTGAAAGTTTAAAACTCAGAAGTCGCGTGGAACTCTAAGGCGGGGTATTTTTCTTTTGTCATTTGAAGTGAAAAAGCCGAGTCGGCCAAAAACACCTGTTGTTCTTGCTTGTCTTTGGCCAAGAATTTTGATTTCACACGCGCAAAGTCTATATATTCAGGGTGGTTGGTTTCGGGAGTCTCTACCCAACAGGCTTTATAAATATTGAGGTTTTCGTAACTACATTTTGCACCATATTCATGCTCCAATCGATATTGAATAACCTCAAACTGAAGGGCTCCGACAGTCCCAATCACTTTGCGTCCATTGAGATCGAGGGTGAAAAGTTGGGCAACTCCTTCGTCCATCAATTGATCAATCCCCTTGGCAAGCTGCTTGGCCTTCATCGGATCGGCATTATTGATATACCTAAAGTGCTCAGGCGAAAAGCTTGGAATGCCTTTAAATTGCAACACCTCTCCTGAGGTTAGGGTATCTCCAATCTTGAAGTTTCCAGTGTCATGTATCCCCACAATATCACCTGGAAATGAGGTGGAGACAACTTCTTTTCTGTCTGCAAAAAAAGCATTTGGACTACTGAATTTCAATTTTTTATCAAGCCGAACGTGCAAGTAGGGCGTGTTGCGTAAAAATGTGCCAGAAACAATCTTGATAAATGCCAGCCTATCTCTGTGTTTTGGATCCATATTGGCATGAATTTTAAAGACAAAACCACTAAAATTTTTTTCATCGGGATTAACCAATCGCTCCTCACTTTTTTTGGCCATTGGAGGAGGAGCAATCTCAATAAAGGTATTTAACAGTTCTTGTACACCAAAGTTATTTAAAGCAGAACCGAAGAAAACAGGTTGTTGCTCACCATTAAGATAGGCACTAGGATCAAAAGAAGGATATACCTCTGTAACCAATTCAATATCCTCTGTCAACTGGCCAGCTGCTTGTTCACCTATGTGATCGGATAAACTGGCGTCATTGATGTTGTCAAAGTCGATACTGTCTGAAATTTGGGTTTTATTCCCTTCATTAAACAAACGCAATCTCTTTTCCCACAAATTGTAAATCCCTTGAAAATCGTAGCCCATACCAATAGGAAAACTCAAGGGAACGACCTTAAATCCGAGTTTCTGTTCTACTTCATCCAGCAAATCAAAAGCATCTTTTCCTTCTCGATCGAGTTTATTGATGAAGACTATGATAGGAATGTTTCGCATCCGACAGACCTCAACGAGCTTTTCTGTTTGTTCCTCAACTCCTTTGGCAACATCAATCACCACAATTACACTATCAACTGCAGTTAAGGTTCGAAAGGTATCTTCCGCAAAATCTTTATGACCAGGGGTGTCTAGTATATTGATTTTTTTGTCTTTGTAGTGAAATGCCAAAACCGATGTTGCGACAGAAATACCACGCTGACGTTCAATTTCCATAAAGTCGCTTGTTGCTGTTTTTTTTATCTTATTGGACTTTACAGCACCTGCCTCTTGAATCGCTCCACCAAAGAGTAGAAGCTTTTCAGTCAAGGTGGTTTTTCCAGCATCTGGGTGAGAGATGATGCCAAAGGTACGTCGTCTTGAGATTTCAGTTTCAAAATTCATTCGAATGCAAAAGTATTTGCTTTTTTGGTATTTCCATTTTCTCAAAGCGATTATTTGTATTTTTGTTTATTGATTGTGTCTGTATGGAGGAACAAGTTATATTGGTTGATGAGCAAGACAATCCCATCGGGTTGATGCCTAAATTAGAGGCACATCAAAAGGCAGTGCTCCACCGTGCATTTTCTGTTTTTATCCTCAACGAAAAAGGAGAATTGATGCTACAACAGCGTGCCAGGCACAAGTATCACTCCCCTGGGCTTTGGACAAACACTTGCTGTAGTCATCAGCGACAGGGAGAGACGAATATTCAGGCAGGTATTAGACGTTTGCAAGAAGAAATGGGCTTTACAACAGACTTGAAAGAAATCATCTCCTTTATCTACAAAGCACCTTTTGACAATGGATTGACCGAACATGAGTTTGATCATGTACTCATAGGGTATTATGAAGATAGCCCAAACATCAATCATGATGAAGTTGCAGATTGGAAGTGGACGCCTTTAGAAGACGTCAAAAATGATATTGACACTCACCCTGAACATTACACTGTTTGGTTTGTGATTATTTTTACAAAGTTTTATGATTATTTAAAAAAGAATTTATGATTGTAACCATCAGCCGTAAGGCACATTTCAACGCTGCTCATCGCCTCTTCAGGCCTGATTGGGATAATGCTAAAAATGAAAAGATTTTTGGCAAGTGCAACAACCCCTTATACCATGGCCACAACTACGAGCTGATCGTGCATATCACAGGCGAAATCGACAAATCAACAGGCTATGTTATGGATATGAAAGTACTGAAAGACCTTATCAAAGCAGAGATTGAGGACGCTTTCGATCATAAAAACCTAAATGAGCAAGTGCCAGAGTTTAAGAATCTGAATCCGACTGCTGAAAACATTGCTGTTGTGATTTGGGATAAGCTTCGTCCTCACATTTCTTCTGACAAGCAATTGGAAGTGACCCTTTATGAGACACCAAGAAATTACGTAAACTACAAAGGGTAGTAATGTTATATCCACTTTTTTTTAAACCAATTTCCAAAGAAAGACTTTGGGGTGGGGAGAAATTGATCAGCTATCTAAAAAAATCTTTTAAAGGCGAAGGCATTGGGGAGAGCTGGGAATTGTCAGTTGTTTCGGGTGATGAGTCAGTTGTCTCAAATGGTGTTCTTGAAGGCAAACAACTAAAAGAGCTCATAGAAACTTATAAAGCCGATCTTGTAGGAAAGTCTGTTTACGATCGTTTTGGCAACGATTTCCCCATCCTCATCAAGTATATCGACGCACAAAAAGACTTGTCTGTTCAATTACATCCCAGTGACCAGCTCGCCAAAGAGCGTCACAATTCGTTTGGTAAGAATGAGATGTGGTACATTATGTATGCTGATGCAGGATCAAAACTCATCACTGGATTTTCTCAAAACACTGACCAGAATGAATATCAACAATATCTCAAAAATGATCAGATCGAAAGCTTACTTCACTACGAAAATGTAAACAGTGGAGATACATTTTTTATTCGAACAGGAACTGTTCATGCTATTGGCGCTGGAATTTTACTTGCAGAAATTCAACAAACCTCAGATGTAACATATCGCATTTTTGATTGGAATCGAAAGGACAAATATGGGAACACGAGAGAGTTGCACACATCCCTCGCCCTTGATGCAATCGATTTCTCGAAGCGTGATGATCATAAAGTGAAATATGATCAAAAGCCCAATCAAAGAAATGCCATGGTGAATTCTTCTTACTTCAAAACAGACATTATCCCCTTGGAGGGGGAAGTGAGTATCAATATGGATGAGTTGGACTCGTTTGTTGTTTTGATGGCTGTGGATGGAGACAACGAAATCATTGTGGACAACAATACCTATCAACTTCCATTTGGATCAACCGTTTTACTACCTGCCTGTTTGAGTTCATTTACGATTCAGGCAAACCATTCAAAAGTATTGATGATTACCATTTAGCTAGCATCATTTTATTTTTCAGCATCTGCCAAATAATCCCTCAACTGTTTTCCATAACTGGAGTTTCGAACATCATCGGACATCGAGGCAGCGATTGTGTCGAGAAGACTTATGGAACCAGACGTTAAGTTATATAAAGCCAAATAAGGAGCAATAACACTGTTGTTGTTGTTTACTGCAAAATTTGCAGTAAATAAAATTTTTCTCTTAGCTAGATTAGCAGATTGCTTTTCAAGTAATGCCAAACTGTCATTATTTTGGCTTATTTGCGCTTGCAAATAGGCTGCTAACAGATCGAGTTCCTCATTGTTAAACTGACTGATAACTTTGTTGTATGAATTGAAAATATCTTGTGTTGGCGAACCAACAACCTCAGCTTTTGTGACATAACCATCCAAAGTTGTATAGATTGATATGTTACCAGCTTCTCCAAAAAATGGTATACGATTGTCAAAGTCATCAGCTTTGTTTCGATCCAAAAGAATATAAAACAGTTCAGGATGATTCAAGTCGGCTTCCAAAATAATGGGTTTTTCTTTGGTGATTTGTACCGAATCGACTGCAACCAAAATGCTGTCTTGCACTCGTTCGAGGTGAAGTATTCCCTTTTTTAAGTCCTTTACAAAAACTTCGACTTGCATGTTTTTTTTGGGTGCTGAGCAGCTAACCAAAAAAAGGACTAATAATAACTTGATTATGTTTTTTTTCATCACTGCAAATATGAGTAATTAGTTTGAATGATTGATTTTTCTAAAGGTCAAATTTATACGTGGATTTATTTTTTTTGCTGTCTTGGCAACTTGGTGTTTCCAAAAGTGTTGTGTCTCACCACCCATGAGCAACAAGCTGCCATGCTCAAGTAATATTTTATAACGTTTTTCACGATCGTGATTGTGCCGAAGGTGAAAAAACCGGGGAGCTCCCAAACTCACTGATGCAATGATTGGATTGACCCCTAGCTCTGGCTCATCGTCGGCATGCCAACCATTGCTATCTTTTCCATCGCGATACAAGTTTAGTAGGACTGAGGTAAATGAAGCATCGGAGTATTTTTGTATTCTTTTCTCGATCTGTTTTAGTGTTTCTGTCATCGGCTTTGGCGTCATTGTTACCCCCGAGTAGGTGTATGAATCAGAGGTGTTCGCATGAAGTGATGTCAGTCGTGGCTGGGGATAGGTCTTTCCAAAAACAGTAATGGGATCCTGCTGCCATGGGATGTTGTGATATAGGTTTTCAAAAAAGGCATCGGCTACAGGCTTACTCAAAAAATCAGGCACATAGCTAATCTCTGCATTGGGGAGTTGTTTTAAATCAGTATGCTGGATGATATTCACTGTTGGATGTAGTTTATTTCTTATTGAAATGTAGCATCAAGGAATTAAAAAACCCTAATATCAAAGCGACTCCAATAACAATATAGAGTAGGGTAAAAATTTTCCCAAAATCTGTTTGTGGCGAAAAATCACCATAGCCAATCGTGGTCAGTGTAATCAATGAAAAATAAAGAGTATCTAGCCATGACCAGCCCTCAATATAGTGATAAACGATTGTGCCAAGAACAATAAAAAAATTCGTTGTAAATAATGAATTTCTGTAGGATTTGTCTTTTAAAAAAGAAATGATGCCTGTGAAAATGAACATAGTTAAAGATCTAGATTGAAGCAACCTAAGTTAAAAAAAATCCCTTAACTGAATAAAAAAGTTAAGGGATTGGTTGGAGTTTAGATAGATTATTATTTGATCATGTCAAAACTTCGATTGATAAATGAAGTAAGCTCTTCTCCTTTCAAAAGGTTTTGGCTTAGTCGTGCAAGATCGACAGACTGTTTGATCAATCGTTCTTGTTTCTTTTTCGTTTTTGTTTCTAAAATCTGACTGACTAATGGATGGTTCATGTTTACAATCAGGTTGTACATTTCTGGCATATTTCCACCAAACATGCCGCCACCGCCTGTCTGCTGCATCTCTTTCATTCTTCGCATAAACTCTGGTTGCGTAATCAAAAACGGCAAGGCTTTACTGTCCATCGGTTCGAGTTGTACAGTATAGGTTGCTTTAGGCACGATACCCTCAACAAGTGTTTTGAGTTGATCTTGACTTTCTTCACTCAATTTTGATGGCGTTGCATCTTCTTTTACGATAAGCTTATCGATTTGATCTGCATCCACCCTTGTAAAGGTGATATTTTCTTCATTTGTTTCTAATTTTTGAAGAAGATGACTCACAATTGGCGAATCAAGCAATAAGACAGTGTATCTTTTTGCTTTTGCAGCATCGATATATGCATGTTGCTCATCTACATTGGATGCGTAAAGTTGCACAAGCTTTCCGTCTTTATCGGTTTGCGCATCTTTTGTATGCTCTTTTAACTCTTCAAAAGTGAAATAGTCGCCTGTTGTGGTTGGAAACAGTGCAAAATCCTTTGCCTTTTCAAAGAACTTGTCTTCTGAAAGCATGCCGTACTCTATCACAACTTTTATATCATTCCATTTTTCTTGGAAAGCCTCTCTTTCTTTTTTGAAGAGTGATTTGAGCTTGTCTGCTACTTTTCGAGTGATATAATTGCTAATTTTTTTGACATTTCCATCTGCTTGCAAATAACTTCTAGACACGTTTAAAGGAATGTCTGGAGAGTCGATAACACCACGAAGCATGGTCAAAAATTCTGGCACAATCCCTTCTACATTATCAGTGACAAACACTTGATTCTGATAGAGTTGAATACGATCCTTTTGCAGATTTAAATCGTTAGAGATTTTTGGGAAATAGAGAATTCCGGTGAGGTGAAAAGGGTAGTCAACATTGAGATGTATTTGAAATAAAGGTTCTTCAAATTGTGTCGGATATAGCTCTCGATAAAAATGATTGTAATCTTCATCCTTAAGATCTGTTGGTTTTTGAATCCAAGCAGGTGAGGGGTTATTGATGATATCATCAACAACTTCTTTCACTTCTTTGGCATCATCACCATCCCCCTCAGTCTTCGTAATTTCTTTTGTGCCCATCTTGATAGGAATGGGCATAAACTTGTTGTATTTAGTGAGTAAAGAACGAATCTGAGTCTCTTCCAAAAACTCTTTCGAATCTTTGTCGATGTGCAAAATGATTTCTGTACCTCTTTCTTTTTTATCATGTTTTTTCAAGGTGAATTCTGGAGACCCATCACAAGTCCAATGCGCTGCTGGCTCATCTTTGTATGACTTTGTGATGATCTCAACTTTTTTGGCAACCATAAAAGCCGAGTAAAAACCAAGACCAAAGTGTCCGATAATGCCACTGTCTTTCGCACTGTCCTTGTACTGCTCCAAAAACTCTTCAGCACCAGAAAAGGCAACTTCATTGATATATTTATTGACTTCATCAGATGTCATCCCAACGCCCTGATCAATAATGTGGAGTTTTTTTCCTTTTTTGTCAACCTTGACTTCAATCAGTGGGTTGCCATACTCAACCTTCGCTTCTCCGATTTGGGTAAGATGCTTTAGTTTTAGTGTCGCGTCTGTTGCATTTGAAACCAACTCTCTCAAAAAGATTTCATGATCGCTGTATAGAAATTTTTTGATTAGTGGAAAGATATTTTCAACTGCAACATTAATTTTTCCTGTACTCATTTTTTAAAATTTACATGTGTATTAGCAAAAAAAATACCATTGTTTGCTCTCTGACAAGATGACACTCTAGTATTTTTTGTTTAATTAATTTGCAAAAAAGTTAAACACAATATATATTTGTAAAAGAAAAGTATGCTATACTACTCTTAATTGGGAATTATTGCTATGAAAATTAGATAGCTTCTTTTCGACAAATTCTTGGTTTGTTTGTTTTTTTGGTTAAGTTGTTTAAGGTGTGCTATTGCACACCTTTTACTTTTAGTACAATAATTGACTAAATTTATCACATGTTAAAACACTATAGCTCAAAAATTATAGGTCTTGGTAAATACTTGCCTGAAAATAAAGTTACAAATGATGATCTATCGACGATGATGGACACGAGTCATGACTGGATTGCAGAACGAACTGGTATTGAAGAACGCCGATTTATTGCAAAAGATTCTGCTGAAGGAACAGCATCCATGGGTGTTATGGCTGCCCAACAGGCAATCGATCGTGCTGGAATTAGCAAAGATTACATCGACTTGATTGTCTTTGCTACCTTGAGTCCTGATTATTATTTTCCTGGCTCTGGAGTTTTGGTGCAAGACATAATGGGAATTGGTACTTGTCCTGCACTTGATGTCCGAAATCAATGTTCTGGATTTATTTATGCCCTCTCTGTTGCAGATCAATATATACGTACGGGAACTTATAAAAATGTCTTAGTCATTGGATCTGAGCATCACTCGGGAGGTCTGGACCTTACCACTCGTGGACGTACAGTTTCTGTTATTTTTGGCGATGGTGCTGGTGCAGCTGTTGTCAGCCGTCATGAAAACCCAGAGGAGGGGGTACTCTCCACGCATCTTCACTCTGAGGGTAAGCATGCCAAGGAACTTTCTTTAATTGGTCCAAGCACCAAAAAATGGGTGCATGAAGTGTTTGAAAATTATGATCCAAATGATCCTGATTATCACCCATATATGAATGGGCAATTGGTTTTTAAAAATGCTGTTGTAAGGTTTTCGGAAGTGATTGGTGAAGCACTTGCAAAAAACAATCTGGAGCCAAGTGATATCGATATGCTTATCCCTCATCAAGCCAATTTGAGAATTGCCCAGTTTGTGCAAAAGAAGTTTGGCTTACAAGACGATCAAGTTTACAATAACATCATGCGCTATGGTAATACGACTGCTGCCTCGATACCGATTGCACTTTGTGAGGCGTGGGAAGAAGGGAAAATCAACTCAGGTGATCATGTAATGCTTGCTGCTTTTGGAAGTGGGTTTACATGGGGTAGCTCACTCATTAAGTGGGTGTAGCCAGATTGCTGCGAATTAATAGCAAACCCAAAAAGCACAATGCCCCATTAAGGGCTAGTATGAAGAATCCAAAGTCAAAATCATGGTTTGTTAAAGTCCATTGACTGATTAGATATCCTATGATAGGCGTGCAAACAGCGACCCATGGCACCCATCGATCGCGCACTTGAACCTTTGTCAACACTCCTAAAGCATATAACCCAAGTAGGGGCCCATAGGTGTAGCCTGCGAACTCAAATAATTTTGCAATCACGCTTTTATCAGTTATCAAATAATTAAATGCGAGAATTACAAGAATCAACAATAGTGATACGAGTAGATGAACTCGTTTGCGTGTGTATTCTTGATGATCTAGTTGAAGTCTTTTTTCGATTTCGAGTAAATCGATGCTTACACTTGTTGTGAGGGATGTCAAGGCACTGTCAGCACTGCTATAAGCAGCTGCAATGAGCCCAAGAAGAAAAACAATTGATAGCCCAAGACCGAGCTCGGATTGGGTGGCGACGACAGGAAAGAGTCTGTCTCCTTGTGCATCAATCCCATTTGTCAATGCATAGGCAGTGAGTAAAGTCCCCAATATCAGAAATACAAGATTCACGATTGTCAATATGATGGTAAACCAAAACATATTTTTTTGCGCATCAGACAGACTTCTACACGCAAGATTCTTTTGCATCATGTCCTGATCAAGACCTGTCATAACAATGGCAATTAATGCACCAGACAAAAATTGTTTCCAAAAGAAATAAGGACTTTTATAATCATCGAAGAAAAATATTTGTGTATTGTCTTGTTGACCAAGCCATCCAAACAGATGCTCAATTTCTAGAGAAGCTGTAATGTAGTATAATGCAAGGCATAGTGCAATCAACATAAAAAGTGTTTGCAATACATCTGTCCAAATAATTGTTTTGATGCCAGACTTGTGTGTATAAAGCCAAATCAGGGATATGGTTACAATGACAGTACACCAAAAAGGAATCCCCATTTGTTCGAAAATAACCCACTGGAGTACACTTGCAACTAGATACAGACGAAAGCTAGCACCAACAATTCGTGATAAAACAAAAAAGGATGCCCCGGTTTTGTAGGTCTTTGCGCCAAATCGTGTAGATAGATAGGTGTAGATGGAAGTGAGTTTGTATTTATAATAAATAGGCAAAAGGACAGTGCCAATGACAAAGTACCCAACGATATAGCCCAAGACCATTTGGAAATAACTAAACTCTGTGTCTTCAACCCATCCAGGAACAGAGATAAAGGAAACACCAGAAAGGGAAGCACCAATCATTCCAAAAGCCACTAGATACCATGGAGCAGATCGATTTGCGATAAAAAACGTTTGGTTGTCTTCTTTGCCTTTCGTCAAACGAGCAATGACCATTAACACGATGAAATATCCTGTAAGAATGGATAAAAGAAGATAACTGCACATTTTTCAAAGATACTTGGATTGCCTCATACTTTCAAATGTTTACCTTTGCCGCGATGGAATATGCATCAAAGTTATTGCAGCAAGCTGTTGATGAAATTTCACAGCTACCTGGGATTGGAAGACGTACCGCAATGCGACTCGTTTTGCATTTACTTCGTCAGCCTGAATCAATTAGCTTGGATTTGTCAGAAGCAATTCGACTTTTGAGAACAGAAATCCAATACTGTCAATCATGTTTTAATGTTTCGGATCAGCCAACTTGTAGTCTATGCGCGAATCCCAAAAGAGATCGCCAATTGGTTTGTGTTGTCGAAGATATTCGTGATGTGATTGCGATCGAAAGTACAGCTCAATTTACTGGCCTCTACCATGTGTTGGGGGGTAAAATTTCACCACTTGATGGAATTGGCCCTCAAGAATTGAGAATCGATAGCCTGGTCAAAAAGGTGAAAGAAGGTACAATTAAGGAGGTCATTTTGGCGTTGAGTAGTACAGTTGAAGGTGACACCACCAACTATTATATTTACAAGCAGATCAGCTCATATGATGTTGAAATAACTGTACTTGCAAGAGGCGTTTCTGTAGGTGATGAGTTGGAATATACAGATGAAGTATCATTAGGAAGAAGTATCGTAAAAAGAATCCCATTTGATGGAACAATCTAAATCAATCGACCTTTCAGTCATCATTGTAAGTTACAATGTAGAGCACTTTTTACATCTGTGTTTGGAAAGTGTTTATGCTTCTATTAATAACATCAATGCTGAGATCATCGTTATCGACAATGCATCTGCTGACAACAGCGTTGAAATGATGCGAAAAAAATTCCCTTTTACACGTGTGATTTCCAACGTTGATAATCTGGGATTTGGAAAGGCAAACAACAAAGCTGCAAAACTTGCCAAAGGTCGCTATGTATGTTTCCTAAATCCAGATACCATTGTTTCTCAAAAAGCCTTTGAGAAATTTATACAACTCCATGAGGCAAACCCTACAATTGGAATTTCAGGTCCTCAAATGATTGATGGAACAGGACAATTTTTGTTGGAGTCCAAACGAGGGTTGCCAACAATAAAGGTGGCAGTATTCAAATCATTGGGGCTTTTCAGGTTGTCTACTTGGTTTTTTGGGCAGTATTACAATTTAAACCTTCCTCAAAATCAAAATGGAAAGACCGATGTGCTTGCAGGGGCATTTATGTTTATGCGCAAGCGTTTGTATGATCAGCTTGAGGGGTTCGATGAAAACTTCTTCATGTATGGTGAAGATATTGACATCTCACATCGAAGTTTGAAGTTAGGATACACCAACTTTTATTTTTCTCAATCCAAAGTGATTCATTTTAAGGGAGAGAGTACCCCAAAAAACAAAGCCTATGAAAAGCGATTTTTCAATGCGATGTCATATTACTACAACAAAAACTTCTCTCACAATTGGCTTTTAAATTCGATATTTATCACAGGGTCTTATTTGTTTAGTAAGTTTAAGAGGGTTGTGTCATCTAGACGAGATAAAACCTCACCTATTCTTGTAAATGATTGGACATTGGTATCCAAAAATCCCAAGCTCTTCAAAAATGTAAAAAAGAATATGTTTCCTGGCATCAAATACTGTAAAAATTTTCTAGAGGTCCTTCAAGTTAAGCCCAAAAAATTGATGGGAATTATATTTGACATGCGCACCATGCAATGGAGTGAGGTAATCAACTTTATGCAGGTTCATCAAACACGCTTTGTTTATAAGTTTATTTCAGTTGATAACAAGCGAATTATTGGCAGCAGTGATGTGTTGTCAAGAGGGAGTGGAGCAGTCATTCCAAATACTAAAAAGAAATCGAAAACAAGCATTGTTTAAATTCGTAATTTTGCAGCATGGCTGAGTACAAATTGTTACTACCTGCAATGGGAGAAAGTGTCGATGAGGCAACAATTACCCAATGGCTCAAAAACGAAGGTGATGTCATCGCAGCAGATGATGCTGTTGTAGAAATTGCTACAGATAAAGTTGACTCTGAAGTCCCTTCTGAAATCTCTGGTAAACTTCTCCAAAAACTTGTTGAAGAAAACCAAGTTGTTCGTGTTGGAGAGCCATTGGCAATTATCGAAACAGATGAAGATGTTCCAGAAGAATTAGGACAAGATAAAGCCTCAACTGAGGTTGTAAAAGATGTAGAGGTTAAAGAAGATTTTTTAGAAAGCAAAGCAAAAGAAATCCTAGCCCCACCCCCATCAGTCGAACAGTCACAAACTGGGGATATTTACTTTTCTCCACTGGTCAAAAGCATCGCTAAAGAAGAAGGGATTTCAGTTGCCGAGTTATATCAAATAAAGGGCACTGGGAAAAATGGTCGAGTAACCAAAAAGGATATACTCAACCACCTCAAGTCTCGTCAATCGCAACCCAAGCAATCGCCAACCCCACCTCTTACTAAGACGACAATCTCAAGCAACAATGAAAAAGGTGAAGTGAGAAAAATGTCTCGAATGGAGCAACTGATTGCCGAGCATATGCACAAAAGCATACAAACGTCTGCGCATGTACAATCTTTTATCGAAGTTGATGTTACTGATTTGTGGGATTGGCGTGAGGGCATCAAGCAATCTTTTCTCCAAAGAGAAGGGGAAAAAATCACATTTACGCCGATTTTCATGATGCTTACTGCTCAATTGCTTCGTGATTTTCCTGTGCTAAATTCGTCTTTGAGTGGAAATAAAATTATTCAAAAAAGGGAAATCAACTTGGGTATGGCAACTGCGCTCGCCGGTGGAAATCTTATTGTTCCAGTTATAAAAAATGCAGATCAATTGAGTTTGGTTGGATTCACCAAAAGAGTAAATGACTTAGCCAAACGTGCCAGAACAGGAACCCTCTCTCCTGATGATATTACTGATGGAACATACACAGTGACCAACGTAGGCATGTTTGATAGCTTGATGGGAACGCCTATTATCAATCAGCCACAAGTTGGAATCCTTGCCTTGGGAGCTATTCGAAAAGTACCAGCTGTGGTCGAAACAGACAAAGGAGACTTCATTGGCATTCGTCGAAAAATGATTCTCTCTCACAGTTATGATCATCGCATAGTTAATGGAGCCATGGGCGGTCTATTTATCAAAGACTTAAAAAACAAAATTGAGAACTGGGACATCTCACAACAAGTATAGTATGCAACTGCAATTAAAACGACCAATTTGTTTCTTTGATCTTGAAACGACTGGTGTCAACATCGCCAAAGACCGAATTGTTGAAATCTCTATCCTAAAGGCCTTTCCAGATGGGTCTGAGAAAGAAAAGACTTGGTTGATCAATCCAGAAATTCCTATCCCAGCAGAGGCTATAGCAGTGCATAGCATTACTAACGAAAAGGTAGCTGATGCGCCAAAATTTAAAGAAGTTTCAGCTGAAATATACAGTTGGTTTAAAGGCTCAGACCTAGCAGGTTATAACTCTGATAGGTTTGATATTCCCTTGCTTGCTGAGGAAATGCTTCGTGCCGAAATTGATGTTGATTTTAAAAAGCATAAATCAATTGATGTACAAACGATTTTTCACAAAATGGAGCAGCGAACTCTTACTGCTGCATATAAATTTTATTGTGCAAAAGACCTTGAAAATGCACACAGTGCTAGCGCAGATACCAAAGCGACTTTTGAGGTGCTCAAAGCGCAAATTGATCATTATAAAGACTTGGAGAATGACGTGGACATGCTAAGCCATTTTACCACTCGACACTCCAGCGTAGATTTTGCAGGGTATATTCGAAAGAATAAAGAAAACGAGCCTATTTTTGGTTTTGGAAAGCACAAAGGAAAAACAGTTGTTGAAGTTCTTCAGCGTGAGCCTGGATATTTTGGCTGGTTAATGGAAGCAGATTTTCCCTTATATACCAAAAAGGTTCTCACTGCGATTCGTCTCAATACTTTAAACAGTGAGTCATGAAACTTATATGTGTTGGACGTAACTACGCTAAACATATAGAAGAGCTTAACAACGATCGGCCTGATGCGCCAGTCATTTTTATGAAGCCTGATTCATGTTTGGGCCAAAAAGGGCAGCCATTTTTCATGCCTGACTTCTCCAACGAAATTCATCACGAAGTGGAGGTTCTTGTGAAAATCAACAGAATTGGTAAGCATATACAAACCAAATTTGCACACAAGTACTACAGCGAAATAGGGTTGGGGTTGGACTTCACTGCGCGAGATGTGCAGCTCGATCTCAAGAGCAAAGGACTTCCCTGGGAGAAGGCAAAGTCTTTTGATGGTGCCTCATACATTGGCAATTGGTATGATAAATCTCAATTTTCAGACCTGAACAACCTTAGCTTTCAGTTGACCAAAAACGATGATGTTGTGCAAAAAGACACAACTGCCAATATGATGTGGAAAATAGATGAAATCATAAGTTATGTTTCACGTTATTTTACCCTAAAAATTGGAGATATATTGTTCACAGGAACACCTGCGGGAGTAGGTCGTATTGAGAGGGGAGACATACTTACAGGACATTTAGAAGGAGAACAAGCATTTATGCTCAATATCAAATAATGCAAGCAGAAATTATCACAATTGGCGATGAAATTTTGATTGGTCAGATTGTTGACTCAAACTCTGCATTTCTTGCCAAATCACTTAACAAAATTGGTATTGAGGTTTCTCAGATCACTTCAGTTTCTGATCAGGAACAGGCGATTATCAGTGCGATGGAAACTGCCCAAAAACGTGTTTCACTTGTGTTGCTTACAGGGGGTTTAGGTCCTACCAAAGACGATATTACAAAAACTTCTTTTTGTAAATTTTTTGATGACCATTTAGTACACAACCAAGATGTTTTGGATCATATTGAAAAACTTTTTGCGCAATATGTGAATGTCCCAGTCAACGATCTCAATCGAGCGCAAGCAATGCTGCCTTCTAAGGCTGTAATTTTGGAGAATCGATTTGGCACAGCAGTTGGTATGTGGATGAAAAAAAATAAAACTGTTTTTGTTGCTTTGCCTGGCGTTCCCTACGAAATGAAGAGCATTACTGACGCTCAACTCATTCCCAAGCTTAAAACTCATTTTAAACGACCTGTGTTGATTCACAAAACCATGATGACTTATGGATGGGGTGAGAGTCGCATTGCAGAGGTGATTCATGATTGGGATGCAGCCCTACCATCTCATATCAAACTCGCATATCTTCCCAATTTGGGTCGGGTGAGATTGCGCTTAACTGCGAGAGGAGAAAATGAAGACCATCTCCAAAAAGAGATCGACCAGCAGTTTGATGCCCTTTATCCATTGATTGGTGATGTCATCACTGGCTTTGAGGAAGATCGCCCAATTGAGGCACAAATTGGAAGAATATTGACTGAAAAACAGTTGTCAATTGCAGTAGCTGAAAGCTGTACTGGTGGTCGTATCGCAGCCTTGCTATCGTCTATCCCTGGTGCATCTGCCTATTTTTTTGGGGGTATTGTTGCTTACAAAACATCAGTTAAGAGCAAAGTTTTGGGGGTGTCAGAGGAACTGATTACGAGTCACTCTGTCGTGAGTGAGGAGGTTGCATTGGCAATGGCCAAAGGTGTTCGAAAACAGATGAAAAGCGATTATGCTATCGCAACTACTGGCAATGCTGGTCCTACCAAAGGCGATTCTGATGCTGAGGTTGGAACTGTTTGGATAGCCCTAGTCGGCCCAGATTATGAAAGGGTAGAACCTTTTAATTTTGGAAAAAACAGAGAAAAAACAGTCAAAAAGGCAGTCAATAAGGCACTTGAGCTGGCAAGAAAAATGCTGATGTAGACAGTAAATAACATTTGTTTGTACGCTAAAAATATCGTTTATTTGCATTCCGATTACAAAAATTCAATTTTTTGCAATGTCAAAAGTTTGTCAAATCACTGGTAAAAAAGCGTTGGTTGGAAACAATGTTTCACACGCTATGAATAAAACAAAGAGACGCTTTGAAGTGAATCTTATCAAGAAGCGATTTTACTTGACTGATCAAGAGAAATGGATCACGCTCAAGCTCTCAACTTCAGCTTTAAAAACCATCAACAGAAAAGGGCTTTCTGCTGTACTGAAAGAGGCAAAAGCGCAAGGCGTATTATAATTTATTGTTATGGCGAAGAAAGGTAACAGAGTTCAAGTAATACTAGAATGTACAGAGCACAAAGACTCGGGTCTTGCAGGTACTTCTCGATATGTTACAACCAAGAATAAAAAAAATTCACCTGATCGTATTGAGTTGAAAAAATTCAACCCGATTTTGAAGAAAATGACTGTCCACAAAGAAATTAAATAGACATGGCAAAGAAAACAGTAGCAACTTTACAGACTTCATCGAAGCGATTGACCAAAGCCATTAAAATGGTGAAAAGTGAAAAAACTGGGTCATACACTTTCGTCGAGTCAACGATGCTTCCCGAACAAGTGAACGAATGGCTGTCTAAAAAATAGCCTTAATCACAAATGAATTGAATAGCCACTTTATGTGGCTTTTTTTATTTCTTACATTTACAAAAAACATAAATGGGAATTTTTAAACGTTTTTTTTCCAAGGAGAAATTAGATAAAGGGCTCGAACCATCAAAGAAGTCGATTTTACATAAAATTGGTAAAGCTGTTGCTGGCAAAAGTACTGTCGACGCAAGTGTATTGGATCAACTTGAAGAAGCCCTTATCAGTGCAGATATTGGCGTTGATACTACTCTAAAGATTATTGATTTACTCGAGAAAAGAGTAGCCAGGGATAAATACATGAACGCCAAAGAGCTTCAAAGTATTCTGCGAGAAGAAATCACCAGCTTGTTAGAGCTACATGTCGAAACCCAAACAGATGTGAAGCCTAAAGTCACCTTGGTTGTGGGTGTCAATGGCGTTGGTAAAACCACTACGATTGGAAAGCTTGCTCATCTCTATAAATCCACTGGTTTGCAAGTACTTTTAGGTGCGGCAGACACCTTTCGTGCAGCAGCAGTTGAGCAGTTGAGTATGTGGTCTGATCGTGTTGGTGTTCAAATCGTAAAGCAAAAGATGGGTAGCGACCCTGCTTCGGTGGCCTATGATGCAGTCCAGTCTGGACTTTCACAAGGAGTTGATCACGTGATAATCGATACTGCTGGACGACTGCACAACAAGGTGAATTTGATGAATGAATTGGCAAAAATAAAAAGAGTCATTCAAAAGTCGATTCTCGAAGCACCACATGAAGTTTTATTGGTTCTCGATGGCTCTACAGGACAAAACGCCTTCGAACAAGCACGTCAATTTGCACAGGCAACAGAGATCACAGCACTAGCAATTACAAAACTCGATGGCACTGCCAAAGGAGGTGTGGTGTTGGGTATTTCTGACCAAATGCAAGTCCCTGTCAAGTATATTGGGGTTGGCGAGGGAATGGAGGACTTACAAGAGTTTAACCCAAAAGAATTTGTTGATTCTTTATTCTAATTTAATAAATATGCGTATATATCCTTTTATTGTAATGATCATTTGCCTAGTAGCATGCACAAATCAATCTTCAAAATATTGGAAGCCTTATGATGAAACAGCAGAACTTCAAGACAAT
This sequence comes from uncultured Bacteroidota bacterium, assembly GCA_902619855.1. GTDB lineage: Bacteria > Bacteroidota > Bacteroidia > Flavobacteriales > Flavobacteriaceae > UBA724. The sequence continues at coordinate 13,515 of CACNGE010000008.1, read as the reverse complement.
CAGACACATGAAAATCCGAGGATGCAGTTTCAACTCATTCAATCTAAATTATTGGACAAAAATGAACTGTGGTCAACTTATGAAAAAGCTTTAAATCGTTTTGGAGAAAATCAATATAAGGCTCTACAACCTCTAATTATTGAACAAGACATACCCACTTTACAGTCACATATAAAGTCTGGGTTGCTCAGTTATGAGAAATTGACACTATTTTATTTGTACCGCATTCGAAAATTGGAAAGTGATCCCAACACAACCCTTCATGCCATCTTAGCGCTGAACCCTATGGTAATCGAACAAGCCAAAGCCAAAGATCGACAAAAAAACACCCAACATCACCCCATTTTTGGAATGCCCATATTACTGAAAGATAATATCAATACCCAAGATATGCCAACGACTGCTGGCGCTGCCTTCTTACAGTCTCATTTGCCAGATAACGATGCCTATATTGTTTCTCAATTACAAGCCAAGGGTGCTTTAATTTTGGGGAAGGTTAATCTAAGTGAATGGGCATATTATTTTTGTGATGGCTGCCCATTGGGTTATAGTGCTGTTGGAGGACAGACCTTAAACCCTTATGGTAGAAAAGTCTTTGAATCAGGAGGTTCGAGTTCTGGAAGTGGTGTTGCTGTTGCTGCCAATTATGCTGTAGCTGCTGTTGGTTCTGAAACCTCTGGATCAATTTTATCACCCTCGGGTCATAATGCAGTGGTTGGTTGCAAACCAACCATCGGATTGGTCAGTCGAACAGGGATCGTTCCTATTTCAAGTACCCTTGACACTGCAGGACCAATGACAAAAAATGTAATCGATAATGCGATTTTGCTCGATGCAATGCAAGGTAAAGATACTTCAGACCCTTCGACGACCAAAGCACCTGATCAAATTGGGGATTATATTGTTGCGAGTCAAAATCGAAGTATTTCAGCGTATCGACTTGGGGCAATCAAATCCCTTGTAAAAACAGATTCTTTATATCGAAAAGCCATAAACACTTTACGTAGCAATGGGGCAAGTGTTGTTGAGTTTGACCCCCCAAATATTGAACTTAAAGGCTTTTTGTCCTTGCTTAATAAGGAGATGAAAAACGATTTGTCAAACTACTTCTCCACCCAATCAAATCAAAATTTTGCTGATGATAATGTGCAGTCGGTTGTTGCATTCAATCAGCAAGATTCCTTGATTAGAATGCCATATGGCCAGGGCCGACTTATGGGTGTTATTGAAGAAGATATCACAGATGACGAACTGCAAACAGTTATCGATAAACTTCATAAATCAGGTGTTTCCTATTTCAGAAACCCTATGATGGCATTCAATTTGGATGCTGTATTGACCATCAATAATTATCATGCGGCCTATGCAGCAGTGGCATTTTATCCCTGTCTCACTGTGCCAATGGGATATACTGATCAAGGAGAGCCAAAAAACTTAACTTTTGTAGCTGAAAGTTTTACTGAACCTAAACTCTATGCCCTGGGTGCGGCATACGAAAATCTAACCCATCACAGACAGTTGCCAAAAGGATATGAATAAGACCAATGCGAACAAAATCTCTTAAAAAAAACACCATCAACGTAGTGACTTTGGGCTGCTCAAAGAACATCTATGACTCTGAAGTCTTGATGGGTCAGCTCCAAGCCAACGACAAACAAGTCGTTCATGAAAAAGAGGGGAATATCGTAGTGGTCAATACTTGTGGGTTTATCGACAATGCCAAAGAAGAATCGGTGCAAACCATTCTCAATTTTGTCAAAAAAAAAGAAGAAGGATCAATCGATAAATTATTTGTAACAGGCTGCTTGAGTGAACGTTATAAAGACGATTTGGAACAAGAAATTCCAGAAGTCGATCAATTTTTTGGCACAACAGACCTTCCTATTCTACTCAAAGCATTAGGCGCAAATTACAAACACGAATTGATCGGTGAACGCCTCACAACGACACCCAAGCATTATGCCTATCTCAAAATTTCGGAGGGTTGTGATCGTCCTTGCTCATTTTGTGCCATTCCACTGATGAGGGGTAAACATCGTTCAACTCCAATTGAAGACTTGCTTAAAGAAGCCAAAAAACTTGCAGCAGATGGCGTGAAAGAGTTAATTTTGATTGCACAAGACCTGACCTATTATGGACTTGATTTGTATAAAAGGCGACGACTTGCTGATTTGTTGCGTCATCTTGTCAAAGTAGACGGTATCGAATGGATTCGCTTGCACTACGCCTTTCCAACTGGTTTCCCTGAAGATGTGCTCGACGTGATTCGAGACGAACCCAAAGTCTGTCAGTATATCGATATGCCTTTACAGCATATTTCTGATAAAATTTTAAAATCAATGCGTCGTGGAACAACCTTTGAAAAAACCAATGACTTATTGAGTACATGTAAAGAGCGTGTACCCAATATGGCCTTAAGAACTACCTTGATTGTAGGTTACCCTGGCGAAACGCAAGAAGACTTTGAACTACTCAAACAATGGGTTTTAGAAACACGCTTTGATCGATTGGGTTGTTTCACTTACAGTCATGAGGAAAATACCCATGCTTATAAGTATGTCGATGATGTGCCTGCTGAAATCAAGCAGCAACGTGCCAATGAAATTATGGCAATACAGTCTCAAATATCTTGGGAAAAAAATCAAAATCTGATTGGAAAAACACTTCGTTGTTTGATTGATAGAAAAGAAGGGGATTATTATATTGGTCGTTCGGAGTATGATTCGCCAGATGTGGATAACGAAATACGTATTGATGCAAAGGAATATTATTTGCGAATTGGGGATTTTACTGATGTAATCATTAAACAAGCAGAGGATTTTGACCTTTATGCAAAACCAATCGAACGCTAGACGATGGTGATGGTTTGCATGTAACAAAAGCATTTGACTCCTTTTTTTACTTCTTAATTTTACTGTACCTTTATACACATGTCAAATAAGCCCAACACACCCAAGGGTATGCGGGATTTCTTACCGCATGAAGTGATACGTCGCAACTATATCATGGATGTGATTAAAACACAATTTGAACGCTTTGGATTTTTACCAATCGAGACACCATCTATGGAGCGCCGAGACCTCTTGCTTGGCAAGTATGGCGATGAGGGAGACCGATTGGTATTTAAGGTTCTTAACTCTGGCGAAAAAGTAAAAAAAGCAGATTTGGATGCTTTGAAAAAGGGAGAGCTATCTCGTTTTGGCAATTCCATTGCTGAGAAGGCTATGCGTTATGACCTTACTGTTCCACTTGCTCGGTTTGTTGTTCAACACCAAAACGAATTAAGTTTTCCTTTTAAGCGATATCAAATGCAGCCAGTTTGGCGTGCTGATCGTCCCCAACACGGACGTTTTCAAGAGTTTATTCAGTGTGATGCCGATTCCATTGGTTCTGATAGCATTCTTCTCGAACTAGAGTTTATACAAATGATTGATGCAGTTTTTTCAGATTTGAAACTTAAAGGCTGCACCTTGCGCGTCAATCATCGAAAAGTGCTTGAGGCCATTTCAAGAAAATCTAGAGCTGAGAAAAAAACAACAACCTTCCTTACAACACTTGATAAGCTTGATAAAGTGGGTTGGGATGAGGTTATGCAGTTGCTTGCAAAATCTGGTTTTGACAACCAAATAATCAACACAATTCAGGAAGCATTGCAAGGTAAATCGATTATAGACCAATTAGAAATCCTACAGCACTTGATAGCAGATGAATCTTCTGATAGCACCCCATTCGATGACCTAGAATTTTTGTTTTCAAACATGGGGAAAATGTCTTCCCTAGATGTTGTTTTTGATTGGACACTTGCCAGAGGATTGGATTATTATACAGGTACAATATTTGAAATTTCAGCACCAAAAACTGTATCCTATGGATCGATTGGGGCGGGGGGTCGATATGATAACTTGACAGGTTTATTTGGAATGAGAGGTACGAGCGGTATTGGTATTTCATTTGGCTTAGATCGCATCGAATTGGTTCTTTCCGAACTCGATTTGTTTCCAGCTGAAATTCATACTTCGATTGACTTATTCGTTGTGCATTTCAATATTGAAATGATGACAGCTCTGCTGCCCTTTATAAATGATTTGAGAAGAAGTGGCAAGCGAGTGTTTGTGTATCCAACTGAAACTCGTTTAAAAAAGCAATTGGGCATGGCAAATCAGCTAAAAATACCATTTGCGCTAATTATGGGTGAGGATGAATGGAAGAAAGAAAATTGTGTCGTTAAAAATCTAGATACTGGTAGCCAAAAAGAAGTTCAATTAAAAAGTTTAAATTGGGATATTATTCAGAGTTGTTAAGAACTCTTATCGTTTTTGTTTTTCCATCGTTTAAAAATTCCCTTAAGCTCTACAGCTAATTTTTTTATTTCAACTTCCGATTCATTTTCATTTCAAAAATAATCCAGTCCAAAGAGTAGTTAGGAAGTGAATGTGAATTTTCCTAATAACTTCATGAGAAATAGTTGATTTTTTCCGCAAAGAAGTAGAAATGGAAATTCTGCCCACACCAATTTGTCGCTCAAATGCTGAAATAGAGAGTCGTTAGGAGTCAACTATGTGCTCAATTCTATTATGTATATCTGATGCCATATTTGTTTTTTTAAAAACTTACATACAAATTATTTCATCATTTTATTTTTAAATTAAAAACAAAATAATTTGTCAGTAAATAATAAAGTCTTTTAAATGATTTAGTATTAAGGGTCTATCCCTCCCCTAAGCTTTTTTTCCCACTGCCATGCTGAGAATAAAGCTTCTTCAAGTATTTTTGAAGGTTTCCAGTCAAGTATATGATTTGCTTTTGACGTATCTGCATAGGTAATAGCAACATCACCTTTTCTTCGTTCACCAATCGAGTATTGCAAAGTCACACCTGTGACACGTTCAAATGTAGTGATAACATCCAATACCGAATTTCCATTTCCAGTACCAATATTAAATACATCAAAAACGTTGGTTTTTTTGATGTTTTTGAGATATTCCAGGGCACTCACATGAGCTTCAGCCAAGTCCTCAACATGTATGTAGTCGCGAACGCATGTACCGTCTTTGGTTGGGTAATCATTTCCAAAAACAGTAATTGGCCCTCGAATTCCTGCAGCTGACTGAGTGATAAATGGAACAAGATTTTGTGGAACACCTAGCGGGAGTTCTCCAATTTCCATCGATGAATGTGCACCTATGGGATTGAAGTAGCGTAAAGCAATCACAGGTATTAGGGCATTTACCTTTGCAAGATCTGACAATATTTCTTCACAAATTTGTTTGGTGTTTCCGTAGGGTGACAAGGCAGGTTTACTAGGCTCATTCTCAGTAATCGGAAGTGTTTTTGGCTCGCCATACACTGTACAAGATGAGCTAAAAATAAAGGGAATCTTACGTTTTTGATCTTTTGCAACACTCAACAGGTTGATTAAGGAAGTGAGGTTGTTGTCATAATAGTAGAGTGGTTTATCAACACTGTCTCCCACTGCTTTAAAAGCAGCGAAGTGGATGATGCCATTGATTTCATGATTGTCAAAAACTTTCTGAACTTTTGCTTTGTTTTTTAAGTCAACTTGTTCAAAAATCGGTCGTTTTCCACATGCTTTTTCAATACCATCGAGTACATCAATTGTGGTGTTGGACAAGTCATCAACAATCACCACTGTGTAATTGTTCTCCAACATTGATAAGGCTGTATGCGCACCAATGTATCCGAGACCGCCTGTTACTAAAATCATGAAAAAAAAAAGTGTAGCGAGGGGGAGACTTGAACTCCCGACCTCCGGGTTATGAATCCGACGCTCTAACCACCTGAGCTACCTCGCCATATTCGACTGCAAATATAGAGGGTTTTGTCTCAGATGTCAAACTATATTTTTACGAATAAATTTTTGTGCATCCAAAAAAGATATTATATTGGTTTTTTGATATAAAAACAATATCTGTGAAAGATCATTTTGAGATTGAATTCGTAATTAAGTCATCACCACAACTGCTTTACCAATACCTACTTACGCCCTCTGGTTTATCTGAGTGGTTTGCTGATAATGTAAACTCACGCTCTGAAAAATATGAGTTTTTTTGGGATGATTCTAGCGAGGAAGCCATGCTTATTAAAAACAAACAAAACGATTTTGTTCGTTTTCAATGGTTAACTAATGAAGACGATTACGATAAGTACTACTTTGAAATGCGCATTCAAGTTGATGAAATCACAAAAGATGTTTCTCTTATTGTTTCTGATTTTGCCGATGAAGACGAGCTGGAAGAGTCTAAAATGTTTTGGGATAATCAAATTTCAAACCTCAAACAAGTTTTGGGCTCTGCTTGATGGTCAACTTCAACGGAAATCTTGTACAAACTTTCGAATCTGTACTACCCTTTTTTAATCGTGGGTTCTCCTACGGAGATGCAGTTTTTGAGACTGTCAAAGCAGTAGACGATAAATTGATTTTTTGGGAAGATCACTACTTTCGTCTAATGGCCAGTATGCGATTGCTACGAATGGAGATTCCAATGACTTTCACTCCCGAGTATTTTGTTGAGCAATGCAATCGTTTAATCGAATTTCAATCAGTTAGCTCTGCTGCATGGCGTCTGCGCTTAACTTGTTATCGCGACAGCGCTGGTCGATATACCCCAGATGAAAATAAAGTCTCATTTGTTATCTCCTGTGAGCCGTTAGAACAATCTACCTTTTCGATCGAAGTGCCCAATTATAGAGTTGATTTATATAAAGATCACTATGTGCAACCAGCAATGCTATCCAATCTAAAAACAAACAATAAAATTCTCAATGTACTTGCTTCGATTTTTGCCAAAGAGAATGACTTGGATAACTGTATTTTATTGAATGACAACAAAGAAGTTGTCGAAGCACTTCAGTCAAACATATTTTTACTTTTTGGCAATGAAATTCATACACCCCCTTTAACATCAGGTTGTTTGGATGGCATCATCAGAAAACAAATCATTCGTATGGCAAATGAGTTAGATCTCAGTTGTAAAGAAACTACAGTAAACCCTTTCGATCTGCAAAAAGCTGACGAACTCTGGCTCACAAACAGTATACTAGGAATTCGAGCAGTGACCAATTACAGAAGAAAAAAGTATCAATCAAAAAAGTATGCGCAAGCTCTTGGTCTTCTCAATGAAAAAGCACTAGTTTAGGTGTGGATGACTGGGCGAATTGGCCCAGATAGCGTAGTGCCCACCCAGCCGAATCATTTTCGACTTCCAAAAAGTTGAATCGTTTGATGAAGAAATATTGACTCTTTTTTCATCATCATCATCCAAAACAATCCATGTGTTGCGTTTGACTTCCTCTTTGAGTTGATTAGAACTCCAACCAGAGTAACCCAAAAAAAACTTGATATCAGCACTTGACAACTCACCATCGTTAATCATATTTTTAATCACATCAAAATCACCTCCCCAAAAAAGATTTTTGGATATGGGTTTTGAGTTGGGAATGCAGTCACTTCGACTGTGAATATAATACAACCGATCTTGGTCAACAGGGCCTCCTTCAAATACAGAAAAGCGTTGAGAAATTTCAGGAACAAATGTGCTCAAATCATGTGCCATTGGCTTGTTTAAAATAAAACCAACAGAACCCTCATTGTTGTGGTCTGCCAACAAGATGACTGCACGGGTAAATGAAAAGTCTCCAATAATCGATGGGTCAGCGACTAGCAACTTTCCATTTGAAAGATTTGTATTCATAACAACAATGTACAACTTTTTTTTATGGATTTTCGAAATATGCCTGGTCGTTCATTTCATATCCGTTGAGCAGTTCGAAATCGCTCATTGGTTTTTTGTTTTGAAGTTGAAGTCTTTTGACATGAATGCTTCCATTTTGTACAGAAACCATGAGTTTTCGGTTGTCTATAAAAACGCAACCAGGTTGAAGCATTTGTTTCGCCTCAAAAAATTCGACTTGATAAATTTTGCAGTAGGTTGATGTTCCACTGTTATGAAGGCTTGTCCATGCACAAGGATAGGGCTGTAATCCTCTGACGAACCTTTCAATCACTTTCCCATCTTCATTCCATTGCAGTCGGGTGTTTTCTCGTTTCAATTTAGGGGCAAGATGCTCTTCAGTTTTTGGTTGTGGAATGGTATTAACTTTCCCAGCTGCGATAGATTGAAGCGTTTCAATAACTAAATCAGCGCCCAGACTTTCCAACCTATTGCTAAGGCTTCCTGTGTTTTCGTCAGGCAAAATAGTTGTTTGCTTTTGTGCGATGATTTCTCCTGTATCGATTTGTTCATTGATAAAAAACGTAGTTACACCCGTTTCTTCTTCTCCATTTATAATTGCCCAATGGATCGGAGCAGCACCACGATACTTGGGTAATAGAGAAGCGTGCAAATTAAATGAGCCTTTTGAAGGGATAGACCAAACTTCTTTTGGGAGCATTCGAAAAGCAACGACCACAAACACGTCTGCATTATGTTCTTTTAACTCGGAAACAAATGACTCATCCTTTAAGTTGGGGGGCTGTAAAATGGGTAGATTATTCTCAGCACAAAAAACCTTGATAGGGGATGCAGTCAACTGTTTTCCTCTGCCAGATTTTTTGTCTGGTGCAGTGACAACAGCAATCACTTGGTGCTCGCTATCAAGAATCTTTTGCAAAGGAGATATTGCAAAAGCTGGTGTCCCCATATATATGATTTGAAGTGGTTTCATTGGTTGATATGAAATAACTGATTTTTTTCTAAAATAAGCTCCTCGTTAAGCATTTCCATTACAACTGCAATGATAGTTTTTTCCTCTATTTCAAGCAATTTTGAAAGCTTTTTCATTGTTGCTGGTTGTTGTTTTAAAACATCCAAGATAGAACTTTGAAGTTGCGCAGCACTTGGTGAAGTAACACAATTACTGCATTGACCACACGAGTTTTTGTTCGTCTCCCCAAAATAGTCGAGGATTAAAGTCTGCTTACAGCTTTTATCATCGTTGATATAGTCTTTTACAGCTTGCAACTGATTTTTTCTAGTCTGTATGTTTTGCTTGACATGATTTACTGCACGATTTAGTATATAATCGTCTTCACGTGGCTCAAGAAAATACAATCGGGTGTCACAATTCCATGATGTGATATCAGCATACTTGTTTTGCTCCAATGCAGCAAAATACTCTTTGAGCTTTTCCATTCCAATCCCAGTTCGTTTACTCAGTTGGTTGCCATCTACCGACTGTGCTGTTTCTGTGATATTTGGATACAGTCTCACCAACGTGTTCAGCAGGGTCGACAAAAACGATTCTTTCGCAATCAGCTTTTGGAGTTCTTTTCCTTTGTATAGCACTTGTAAGCGAAACCTTTCAACGACAAGATTTGTCAAACGAATGCTTCCAATACGATCAAAAACTTTGAAAGCTTCATAGGTTTTTTTGGGTGGTAGGTCATAGGAGTTTGTAAAGGTCTCAAAAGATAAATCAAGTGGATCTTGTGGCAGTTCTCCATAGGCAATTTGAAAATAGGAGCACAATTTAAAATAGACTTGACGAATAAACGCAGGGTCTGAAATAGAATCAATAAATTTTCTTTCCACTACTTCAACATCACGAGCACTCTTAATAATTGTAGCTGTTGCGGGTTTTTTATCACGTCCTGCTCGCCCAGCTTCTTGATAGTAGTTTTCGATGCTTTCTGGAAGTGCAAGATGAATCACCTGTCGTACATTGGACTGGTCAATACCCATCCCAAATGCCGAGGTTGCTACCATAATTGGATATCTTCCACTTTGCCATTCATCGATGAGTTGGGGTTTGTTTGTGCTACCACCATGAAAATATCGAGCAGTAATACCCTCCAACTGAAGCTGTTCGACTAGCGTTTCGCAGTGCTTTCTTGTACGTAAGTATATGATGATGGTCTCTGAGCGATTGGCGATCATCTGTTTGATTGCCCCGAGTTTGTTTTCAGTATGAACAACCCTATATGACAAATTTTCTCGAACAAAAGAAGTCTGAATCAGCTTTGTGTCTTTCAATTCCAGTGATGCAATAATATCTTCTTTGACTTTTGGTGTTGCAGTGGCAGTGAGAGCCATAATTGGGGGTTCATTGATCAGCTTATGAAACTCACCAATCTTGCGATAGGCAGGTCGGAAGTCATGACCCCATTGAGAGATACAGTGCGCTTCGTCCACTGCTAAAAGAGATATATCTAATGTTTTCAAACGCTGGGTTACAATAGGATTGAGTAGGCGTTCAGGCGATAGGTACAACAATTTGATGTTTCCAAAAGCACATTGATCCAAGGCTTCCACCAATTCATTTTCGCGCATGGTTCCATGAATAGACATCGCACGAATGTTTTTTCTCTTGAGCGAATTGACTTGATCAATCATCAGGGCGATGAGTGGACTGACAACCACACATATCCCCTCTTGCAAAAGCGCACTCATTTGATAACACAAGGACTTTCCTCCCCCAGTTGGCAATACAACAAGGGTGTTTTCTGCTGAAAGTGAAGCATGTATTGCTTCTTCCTGCCCTGACCTAAAATCAGACCAGCCCCAATATTTGTTCAGTAGGTCGTGGGCTTTGCTCATAGGTGATTTTTGATAAAAGAAACACGTTCTTCGACAGATAGTTTTGGCACAACTATCGGCGGCATGCCATATAAAGTATAAGTTTTGACAAGTGCTAGATGAATTGCTTCTGTTTCGCTAAAGTCTTCAATTCTCTCTTTATCATTTCTAAAAATATCTTCCCATGGTGGTAGTATAAACACCTTGTCATAAACATGTGATTTACATATTTCGATCAAGTATGCTGGCACATCAACTCGAATGCTATCCAAGTATGAAATTGCATCGTGAACACCTCTGTCATAGATATGAATTTTAGATACAGGTGCAGCCTCAAAGTCAGCAATACGCCCTTTGATAATCTCCAAACTCAGCGACAGTGGCTCATCTTGAAAAGGAGAGTCAACACCTCGATTCTTGGCTTCAAGAAAGAGCTTCCGAAACACCTCGTCAAAACACGTCACCTGATCGCTTTGCAATGCTTCTAAAAGGGTGGTTTTCCCACTTCCAGGAGCACCAGTGAGGACATATCTTTTGTGCTTTTCCATATGATTAGCCAATTTACAATTTTTGAATATTATTCTTATTTAAAAAGAATATCTTTGTCAAGATGTCTGAAGCAGATAAAACCACATCTTTTTACAACCGACTTCGTGAGCAACTTGCAGAGTCAACAGATTGGCCTTCAAACTATATGTTTAAGTTTATTTTGCCAGCTGACGATGAAAAAAAGTTGACTTTACAGAATATTTTTAAAAATCATCCTGTCAAAATCAAAGAGAGAAATTCCTCAAAAAACACCTATGTTAGCATCTCGATCGAGGGTGTATTTGATTCGCCAGATGAGATTATATCAAAATATAAACAGGTTTCACAGATAAAAGGCATCATTCAGTTGTAGTAATTTTAGTATTTTTACAGTATCATTTAATCATTAACATTGGAAGAAACACTTCAGTACAATACCCAACGAAGCCATTTGCGAATACCTGAATATGGTCGTCATATTCAAAAGATGGTAGACCAGGCTTTGAAAGAGCCCAAAAAAGAACAACGAAATAAAATGGCTCATGCCATCATAGGAGTGATGGGAAATTTAAACCCTCACCTTCGTGATGTCCCTGATTTTCAGCACAAATTATGGGATCAGTTGTTTATCATGTCTGATTTTTCTCTCGATGTAGATTCCCCTTTTCCAATCCCTGAAAAAGAAGTTCTCACTGCACGTCCAGACCCATTGAGCTATCCACAAAATTTCCCTAAGTATCGTTTTTATGGAAATAACATCAAGCGGATGATTGATGCTGCACTTACTTTTTCGGAGGGTGAGCAGAAAGATGCGTTAGTTTATGTGATTGCAAATCACATGAAAAAATGTTTTTTGAATTGGAACAAAGATACTGTTGAAGATGCTGTTATTTTTGAGCACTTGTTTGAGATTTCAAATGGCGCAATCAACCTCAAAAATTCAAGCGAAATGTTAACGAACTCTGAGGAACTAATTAGATTGAGCAACAAACGATTTGGTCGTCAAAAGCAGCAACACTCCAACAGAAATAAAAAATATCGACACAAACGTCGAAAGTAATAATGGGAACATTTGTTGTAGAAGGTGGAAGGCCGCTGTCAGGCGCCATTGAGCCGCAAGGCGCAAAAAACGAGGCACTTCAAATTTTATGTGCAGTTCTTCTCACAGCAGAGCCAGTCGAAATTACCAATGTTCCCGATATCGTTGATATCAACAAGTTACTTCAAATTTTAGAAGCTCTAGGTGTTCGTCTCCAAAAAAAGAGTGACAATCACTATGTTTTTCAAGCTGACCAAATCAATTTAGACTATCTCAAGTCAGATGATTTTAAGTCTGACGGAAGAAAAATCAGAGGGTCAATTATGTTGGTTGGACCTTTGCTGACTCGATTTGGTAAAGGCTATATTCCGCGACCTGGTGGCGACAAAATTGGAAGAAGACGAGTCGATACTCATTTTGATGGACTCATAAAATTAGGTGCAGATTTTACCTATGATCGAGAAAACCACTTTTACAGTGTTGAGACAGATAGACTGAAAGGAGCCTATTTACTCCTCGACGAGGCCTCTGTCACTGGAACAGCCAACTTGGTGATGGCAGCTGTGCTTGCCGAAGGCACTACAACGATCTACAATGCTGCCTGCGAACCCTATTTACAACAACTCTGTGGTATGCTCAACAGAATGGGTGCCAAAATCTCTGGCGTTGGATCAAATCGATTGACGATTGAAGGTGTTGACAGCCTTTCTGGAACTACACATCGCGTTTTACCTGATATGGTTGAAATCGGCAGTTGGATTGGTTTGGCAGCACTAACACGTAGTGAATTGACAATCAAGAACGTTTCGTGGGACAATTTGGGTCAAATTCCAAGTGTTTTTCAAAAATTGGGGGTTCGGATTGAAAAGCACGACGATGATATTTACATCCCTACACATACTGATGGTTATGAAGTTCAGAGTTTTATCGATGGCTCAATAATGACCATTTCCGATGCGCCTTGGCCTGGTTTCACACCCGATCTTTTAAGTATTATGCTTGTGGTCGCTACACAAGCTCGAGGGAGTGTGCTGATTCATCAAAAGATGTTTGAAAGTCGCTTATTTTTTGTTGATAAGCTCATTGATATGGGGGCAAAAATTATCCTTTGTGACCCTCACCGAGCGACTGTTATTGGGCATGATTTCACATCTTCCCTCAAAGGAACAACAATGACCTCTCCTGATATTCGTGCTGGAATTTCGCTGTTAATTGCTGCTTTGTCTGCAAAGGGAAAGAGTACGATTCACAACATAGAACAGATCGATCGTGGCTATGAACGCATCGTTGAGAGACTACAATCTATCGGTGCTGAAATCAAGCGTGTATAAAATCTGCTGATTCCTATCGTTTTGAAACCTTATTGTTGCTTATTCCTCGCTGACGACTGCATTTAAATCGATTAACATCCTC
>CACNGE010000007.1 GCA_902619855.1 uncultured Bacteroidota bacterium | reverse complement strand
CTATTTATGAATATTGCTGGAACAATCGCGCAAATTACACAAGGGATTGCTACCCATATTGCGAGTTCTCTTGCTGCTTCATCTGCTGAAGGAAACCACTCGGTGTCATACATTATGACCCAAAACCACGGGGCAATCACCCATGCCCATTGCCCAATCCATTGCGCGATAGCCATGATGTTTGTACGTTCGTGAAAATCATCACTCATTTCATACCCCATAGCTACATAGGGTACACTGAAAAAAGTAAGCCCTAAATAAAAAATAATGGACCATATAAAGAAATACCAAAAATTAAATTGTAATGAATACTCCTTAAATAGCTGCCACATAAAAATGTAGGCAACTCCCATAACAATACCGCCTACCAAAACATACTGTTTCCGGCGTCCCCATTTCGATTTGGTATTATCAGAAATAAAACCCATTATAGGATCGGTAATAGCATCAAATATTCTGGGGAAAAAATATACAAGAGACCACATCCAAGCTGGAAAACCCAAATCTTCAACTAAGACAACCATAAAAATCCCAAGAATGGCAGGAAACATTTGATTGGCAAACATGCCGATGCCAAAAGCAATTTTTTGACCTAATGGGACTCTGTTTTGTAAGGAAGGGTTGTCCATGATACTCGTTTTAGTTGTTGTAAATCATTATGGTTTGTATTGCTTGCGGGCTGATGCTTATATTTTTGGTAAAACCATCATGAGTTAATTTGAAATTTTTAAGCGTGGTCCCTTCATTAAATACAACAACTGCTATGCTTCCATCTGGATTTTTGGCAGCAGTTACCATAAGTTCCTCATCTGATTTTTTGGCATCAATTACTTTCGCCTCTGGTCGAATAAACTTGCTAAAATGAGCCATGATATAGTATAGAGGTGTGTAGTAAACCTCGTCCTTTACTGGGTCTACAATTACAGGGGCAATACACCAGTTATTTGCCCAATTCGGTCCTCCTTTGGTGTCTAAAACCATATTCCAATCTACCCAACCATCGACCCAATTGTTTAGGCATCCAATAATATCTCGAGCATATCTATTGGCAGGAGCGTATTTGGGATGTAAATATTTTTTCTCTTCCTCTCTCCAGTCATATCCCCAATCCGTGGCTTCTTTTTTCCAATACCATTTATCGTCTTTCCAAACAGGCACTTCGGAGTCTACACAAGCTTCTGTTTGAATGAGATATTTTTCTGGGGCCTTTTTGTGTGCGTACTGCAATTCCTCTGGGAAATAGTCATAAGTGCTTTCGTACCAATGAATTGCTGTTCCGTCGTAATACCTACTTGAAGCTTCGTCTTTGTACATGACATCTACCCACTCACGTATTCCCTCACGGTTTTGGTCATAACCTAAAATTTTAAGGTGGCCTTTACCGTCAGCTTCAAGCTTTGGACCCAAAAAGTTTTGAACGAAGTGCGTCATTTCTTCAGGTGAATAATGCATGCTTTCCCAATTCTCACCATTTCCATGCGGTTCATTTTCAACTGTAAATCCCCAAATGTCAATTCCTTCTGCCTTGTAGGCATCAACATATTTTGAAAAGAACAAAGCCCAAATGTCGTAATACTCTGGCAGTAGTTTTCCACCAACCCAACTATTGTTGTCTTTCATCCATGGAGATGCAGTCCAAGGAGAAGAAAAAAGTTTAAACCCATCCTCTGATATCGCCATCGCATCCTTTATCATGGGAATAATATCGTCCTTATCCTCATCTATCGAGAAGTGATCCAAATTTTTATCTCCTGCCACAGGCGTATAGGTGTAATTATTTAATGAAAAGTCACATGAGTTCATGTGCGTTCGCGTAAGGGAATAACGCGCGCCATCTTTTGCAAAATAAGCTGCTAAAATTTCATTGCGTTTTTCTTCACTCATCTTGTTCAGCAAATAAGCTGAAGATTCAGTAAAGGCTCCGCCAAAGCCTGTTATAGTTTGAAGTTCTTTTTTTGAATTAATCACTATTGTTGATGCCTCTGAATCATGTTCAAATGATGTTTGTAAGCTTAATTGATTGCCGCTTTCTGAGGTTTCATAAACTTGCACCTCCGGGTTTGTTGAATTACAAGATATCACTGTAAAAAGAATCATTAAAAAAAGAGTTTTATAATACATAATCTATTTGTTTATATCCTTTTTAGGAGCTATTGGGGGTAAGATTGAAGCTAACAGCTTGTTTTCATTCCCATTGAAAGTTTTTTCAATCGTGTTTCCATTTCGTATCAATCCAGAAAAATTTCCTTTATCAACTGAGCTCCACAAGGAATACTTTGCTTTTCCGTCAACAGTAAACAACCCAAAATGATTTTCAGATCCCATCGGGTTTTCAGCATCTTTCCATGGCTCATCGAAAGCTTCGAAATAAAAGCAGCTAACACCGTTTTCATTCGACCATTTTCGCATATAATCATAATACTTTTTTGCTTTATACTCGTCGGCTGCTTGTGAACCCTCTGCTCCATAAAACCCGTTTGAGGTAGTTGCCCATCCAGTCTCTCCAATATGAATTGGTTTGTCGATTCCCAAACTCAATATATACTGCCTTACATCTTTGTATTGGCCAATTGCAAACTCACCTGCACGTTGCATCGATGCGTCAATTTGCTCGATTTTACTCAAACTCGGATCTCGGATGTACCAATAATCGGGGCTGTAATGAGAATTGTGAAAGGGATACGTATGCATTGAAATAAAATCGACTGCAGCGATTAAACGATTCAAATCCTCTGTGTGATAATTGTTAGAAGCACCTCCCCATGCAGCAAAATCATCGGAGCTTGTAATCCACAAGTCGCTGGGAAGATCTCCTTTGCTTTTGAGTTCTTGTAGATAATTGACCCACTTTAAAATCACCGAGGGTGGCACAAAATAGCTTGTCGCCCAATGAACCATGGCTTCGTTTCCAATCGCAATCATTTTAATGATATCAGGGTATTGTTTAGCATACTGAACCGCACGTTGTACTTCAGCTTCATTGTATGATTCATCCTCTTGGGTGTGATCTGGGTGGTCTGTCCAAGCATCTTTACAGTTGATCCAAGCACCAACCATGACATACATCTCAAATGATGAGTCCTCTTGTTTCAGCTCTGAAATCGCTTGCAGTAGATTTGGCAATTCTGACAGCTCTGTATTATAGGTACGCAGTATTTTGACATCTATCGCAGATAAGATTAGCATATCATCCTTGATTTGGTCAACACTCGGTACGGTATCACGAGATATTGTACGGTAGCCCCCGTAGGAAATCGCTTGATAGTTTGGGTTTCCAAGGATATCTGCTGCCGTTGGACCTTGTGGTAAAGGAGAGCAGCTCGTCCAAAGTAGAGAAACACCAGTCATCAGTAACACGATTCGTTGAATTGTTTGAAATTGATTCATCAGATATAAATGTTGATTTGAGAGATTTTTCCATTTCGACTAAAGAGATTGGCTGCATCATCCGCGTCGAGGTGATGTTGGTCAATCCCCTTCTGTTCCCCATTGGAGAGAACAAGTTCAATTCCAGTGGCGTTGGATTGGTTGTGGTAAACAATCGGTACTTGGCAGTAAGTAAAACAGAGTGCGTTCTTTGGAATGGTCAGCGTTTGCTTTTTGTTTTCTACATCGTAGAATTCAAATTCCTTTTGCTCTTCTAAATACTCCTCAGTTCGAACAATTGTCGGGTTAAAAAAGAGTTTTCCGTCTTGTGCATACACCCCAAACTCTCCCCAACGACACAAAATGTCTTCTTTGACCTGACCTGTCATTCCGGGTTGTTGTGCGCCTCGACCAGCAGGGGTATGAGAGTATGGGTCTGTTGGGAAAGCTCCATATGCTTTTGGTGTTTTGTGAGCGCCAATTCCGTCAACAACTTCGTAATAATGTTTTTCAAGGGAGGCAATAACATCAGGATCAGACTGTTTGTGAATCGATTCCCAAAGGACCTCTTGCACAGCCAATGCCAACTTGGATACCATGTGCCAGTAAATGGATCCTAAACCTTCAAAACCAAAAAACGTTCCTGATCGACCCGTAAATGATTTGTGATCAAACAAATCCTCAAAGAGGTGAAATAAATGATCTTTTTCTGAAACCAATTGATCATAATTAGCTGGTAATTCAGAAATTGAAGCTTGTAGGCTGTAAACATTTCTAAAATTTCCATTGAAATGATACACCCCATCGCAATCTTTTTGAATCACTTGCTTGTTGTCATCATCGATAAGTGCTTGCAAAAGTGGAAAGCTTTCAACAGCTGCTGCAGGTATATTATTTTTCTCAAAAAAGCGAGGTAAGTCCTTGTTAGGATATAAAATATAACTGTTTTGATCTTCTCTGTAAAGTTTGCTTTTACGCATTTGATTGAGTACCTGGTCTGCTTGCGTAGGACTCAAATAACCAGAACTCAGCACTGCAACTTGTCCTTCGAGCATTTCATCGAGATAGGATATCGATACCCCTCCTTGCGCTTCAAATGTGATGAGATTGTAGGCATGATACAGTCCATCTGCTCGTTTGTTTGCTTCAATTGAGTGGTCAATATAAGCCAGACTGGTGCTTATAAAAGAATTGAGATCGGCTGTACTGATATCCGATGTTTTTGAAGAAAACCCATTGTTGTAAATCTGATTTCGATAATTACTTCCAGCTTGTCCAACTGCATCCACAAACGACTGACGATCTTGATTACCAATCTGGTTAGTGAGTAAACTTTCGTGTTTTGTGAGTTGGGTGGAAATTTCTTTGAAAAAATCATATAATTCCTCTGAAATGGAAGAAGAGCTAAAATCAACACTATCGATAAGGTTGTCGAAAAACGTAAAGAAACGACGCATATAATACAGGGTCACCATCGACGTTCCATTACCTACTAATGCATTGTTTGCGTCATTCCACTCTGGTCGCTGGGTGTTTAGCCAAATGCCTGCCTCAGGAACAAAGTTTGACATTTTTGCAAGAACAGTTGCCAAAAGTTTTTCAAGCATATTGACGTGATATACATCACCCTTTGGTGTTTTGAGTAATGCCCCATCAGCACCCAAATCCTCTTTTTGTCCGTTGATTTGATTGTGCAACTCTTCATCAAAAACAATCGTATCCTTTGGATCATTAACGATGTCTTGATAAGATTTGATGATGTAAGGAACATGAGCATAAACAAAGTGATTTTCTGTCAAACTGTCCTTGAGCTTACCAGGGTAATGTTTTTGAATAAATTCTAAAAACTTGAGAAGATAAATAATTTGGTGATCGCCCCAATAGCCAATATAAGACCAGGGATCATGGGCCTCGATAATCTCCCAATCAAAGCCATCTTTGGTCACACGATAGGGGTTATATCCATCAAAGGTTGACGCATTGAGAAATCTAAAAATCATCCCTTCAATAAAGGATGGGTAGGCATGTGCAAGTGCTTCCCAGTTTTGGAAAATATCACGCCAGTTGCCTTGATAATCTAAAATTTTTGATCCATCATTTTCGTTTTGGGTATTGATCGAAAACCAGTTCCACGGACGGCTTGGATCGCCATGTCTGCGACTGAATTGGAGTGGCAAGTATTCTGTCGCTAATCGTTTGATAGGAACTGAGGGGATTGAGCTAATATTGGCTGCCAATTGCTCGAGTGAAAACAGCTCATCCCATTGGTTGAGCTTATCTTGATATTTTTCAAACTCCACCTTGTTTGCTTGTTGAAGATAGGGTAGAAAATCTGCTTTTTCGATTTGATAATTGGCATCAAAAATTCCTCCACGCATGATATTAAACATGGTATTGGAATAGTGGCGCATGATAGTTTTTTTGTCATTGGTGAGCTGCATTGCATCTGCTGCTGCGCAAAGCTGTATCAAGTGCTCTGTTCCCTGCTGAATGTCTTTGTTCACATGATCAATAATGTCGCCCTTGGCCATGTCTTTAATCAACGATCGAATGCCAACCATAGATTGATTTACATCTGCTATAATATACCATTCCTTGTTTTGAAAGGCTTCTAAAGTGATGGTATCAACCAAGAAATATGCTCCTTTTTCTCCTTTGTTTTCATACTCTTCTGAAAGCTTTTGTCCACGTCGAAAAGCCTCGAGTTGGAAAGACGACAATAAATAGGTTGGGTTGCTCAGACCTGATGACCAAACTGTGGTTGCTTTGAGTGCCTCACTAGGCTCGGCGCGATCAACGATGATGGCGCTTAGAGCATAGATACCCAAGGCAAATTCTTTTTCCAATTCACTTTTCTTATAGGCATCAACAAGATTGCTTTTGCTGTTTTGTAAGTCAGCTTCAACCCCATAGGGAATTAGATTTTGAATGCCATCCAAGACATGAACAACTTTTTTGGTTTTGGAGAGATTGTTCAAAGTTGTATGTCGAACAAATCCATATCGGTTGCTCGAACTCCATTGGTATTTAAATGAAAGCTCTAAGTCATGATTGATTTGCTCAAAGATAATAGTGTTTCCATATTCGCTTTTGTACAAGTTTGTTTCTGTTTGATAAAGCGAATCTGTGAGTACTGAAAAGGGCTCCCACAAAAATGATTTTCCGTTTTTTTCAACTTGTAAAATGGTTTTACTTCCTGTGGATTCCGATGTCTCTAAAATTTTATCAACTGTGTAGTATGGGAACAATGCCAGATTACAATCTTTTCTTCCTGCCGAAAGACCACCATTGCTGCCAATAAACATCCAATGATTAGCGTCACTCACGACGCTCATAAAAAAGGGGGGCATATTATCAACATTTCTAATTTTGTAAAACCACTTTTCTTTGATTTGAATCAGTTCGCCTTCGGGTTCAAGTGGATTTGTCTGTCTTAAATTTTGTCCGATGTACATGTATACTATACGTTATTATTTTTTGATCTTTAGTTATTTTATCAATTCAGTTTCAATTTCTTCAAGTGACTTTCCTTTTGTTTCAGGAAGGATTTTGATAAACAACAATACCCCTACTGTAGCAATTAGCCCATAGATAAAGAAAGTCAATGCGCTTCCTAAATTTGAAATTTCCCAAGGGAAAATTTGTTGAATCAACCAACTGGAAAAAGAGTTGATAAAGCCAATCACCCCAATAGCTAAACCGCGATAGCGATTTGGAAAAATTTCGGAAAGCATAACCCACATCACTGGGCCAAGTGAAAACGCAAAGCAGGCAATAAACCCAAGAATTCCTATCAGAACTAGGGTTGCATTCATATCAATCGCAGCTTCCAAAATCGCCCCTTCATTGAGCGCATAGACTTGGTTTCCGATAGCGGCTTTGATGTCATTCTTGAAAGTAACATCACTGTCATAGTTGATATCTTGAAATTCCGCTAACTTGTAGGTGTCAATGTTTTCAAAGGAATTGATTTCTGTAGCTGATAGCTCATAAGTTGCTTGACTAAAGCTGAATGCACACAATAGCAAGCTCACTGCAATTCCAGACATCCCGACCAATAGAAGTGGGCGCCTTCCCATAAGGTCAATCAAATAGATGGCGAGAAGTGTAAACACAACTGTGGTAAAGCTCAACAATACACCCGAGGAAAAAGCAGCATCCGTTCCGATGCCCGTTTGTTTAAATATAGACGTGGCATAAAAATAAATGGCATTGATTCCCGTTACTTGCTGAAGAATACCTAACGTGATTCCCACAATCATTATGAATCGTAAAGCTGGCGCAAAAAGATCACGAACAGAAACTGATTTTGAGGTCTCACTTTCTTCTAAATTTTTTTCTATCGATTCGATTTCGACTTCAGCTTGCTCTGACCCATGAATACGCTCCAATACTTGCTTGGCCTGATCAATATAATTTCTTGTATAAAGCCAACGTGGACTTTTTGGAACAAAAAATAATAGCCCAAAATAAAGAATAGCAGGAAAAAACTCAACACCCAACATCCATCGCCAAACATTTTCATCTGATAAAAGTTGACTTCCCAAAACATTATATTGGTTGAAATAGTAGTTGCTCAAGAAAGCTGCAAAAAACCCCAAAACGATATTGAGTTGCTGAATAGAAACGAGTTTCCCTCTATTTTCTGCGGTTGATATCTCGGCAATATAGGTTGGTGCTAAAATGAGTGCTGCACCAAAAGCTAATCCCCCAACCATACGAGAGAGATATAAGGTTTCATACGAAATAGCATAGGCAGAGGTGATTGCAGAAAGCGCATAGAAAAAAGCAACAGCTAATAAAATTTTTTTTCGTCCAATTCGGTCACTCAAACGACCTGCCACTAACATAGCTATCATGGCAGCAAATGAAGGTGAGCTAACAACCCATCCAGTCTGAGCGTCATTGAGATCAAACTGAGGGCCAGCATATGACATGACTCCTGAAATGATTCCTGCATCAAAGCCAAATAGAAAGCCGCCAAGAGAAACGACGAAAGCAATAAACAGGGTTTTCCTGGCCATCAATTTTTTAGCGATTATTAATCTTCAGCAATTAATCTAAAGTACCATTCATATCCTTCATCACTTTCAGTAACCTGAAGAAGCATTTCATTTGGAGTTCTTTCTAAAATTTTATAAATATGGTTGCCTACATAAAAAGAAATAAATGCATTTCCAGTTAGTGACAATGTCTCAACGCCACCTGGTCCTGACAAGCTCCATTGTTCTGAATAATCTTCAAGTGGATAGTGATCTACCTCACCTAGACTATTAGCTTCTTGATCTGAAGGCCCAAAATCTGCATTCAGGTACTCCTCAAAGCCAAAAACTGTTTCATTAGTCAGGTGAGTAAAGGTTCCGTCAATGTTGAATATGTAACGATCATCATACATTCCAGTGTAAGATTTCTCATTAGGAGCTGCGCTATACCATGCAAATGGTTCTTCCCCTTCAAATGGACCCAAACCAAAATGAAATGGAGATCCGTTTTTCACTCTCCAAGTTCTTTGACTATCACTTGTCAGCATTGTTATTAAATCAGGTGGGGGAATATATTCAACATAAACATCAATTTGTACTGTTTTTGTGGATTTCAATCCACCAACACCAATTGCAACAACAGAAACCGTGTAGGTTTGAACTCCAGGATCTGAAAAAAGGTGAACCATTTGTCCCGATGGAGCTAAGTAGTCGGCTCCCTTAATACTGTAACTGAATGATAAGCTATTATCAGCACTAGAGGTGAATATAACTTCACCCGTACCGTCTCCATAAGGTGTTTCAGTGGATGCTCCAACAATTTGGTATTCTACATTAATGTTTTCAGGTGCCTTAATATCACCAAAAAAATAATCTTCCTGTTGACACGAAATTAAAGTCAAGCAAAAGAGGATAATTTTAAATTTCATAACTAACTTTTTAATTTTATTTGATCAAAATATAGAACGCTGTCATCACATGGCTCACCCTTGTCAAAATATAAAATAACTCTCTTTAATGTTTCTCCATTGTAAGGTGATAAATCAAAATTAAGTGTTTCCCATTGGTTTAATTTATCTGATGTCTGAACGATTTCATAGTTTTCAGACCCTATAAAAAATACGGAAACATCAAAACTCCTATCGGTAAAAAAAACATTCATAGAGAATATATTTGATGTCTCGGATATAGTATAGTTGTTTGGGAAAGTCAAAAGTAGCCCGGCAAAGGTAGAACAACCACTATTCATGGTAACTTGCTCAACTAAGCAACTTATATTTGTTAAATCTGCTTTCGGATTCTCAACGGGCGTAGAGCTAATTCCACCAATACTTGTGAACAAGGAATTATATTGATCTATATTCTCGATAAGAAGATTGCCAACTTCACTATCGATATTTTCTTCCAATTCTTCGACACACGTAGAAACTACAAAAATATCTGTTGAGACCTGATTAGACTTATCTCCAGTTAACGATTCCGCAATTACCGAAATCGTGTATTCACCAGTATCATAAAAATTCTCAATTGAATATCCATTATCAACCGTCGAAATCGGAGATTCATCTCCTTTATCGACAGTAAATGATACCGCTCCAATAGCCGATGGAGTGATTATCACCTTTCCAGAATTGTCAGTATAAACTTGAGTGTCAACAGCAACATTTGTCGGAGAGATCGTAGTTTCTGCAAAAGATGTATCTCTTAAGTCATCGGATGCTTTTTCACATCCTATTAACAAAAAAACAAAGCTTGAAATTAATATTTTTTTCATTTTGTAAAATTTAATACCCTGGGTTTTGTTCCCATTTATTTCCTGTTAATTCAATTTCTACTCCTGGAATTGGGAATAGTTCATGCTTGCCAGTTTGAAACCCATCGATATGATTGGCAGCTTGGCCTGTCCGAACAAGATCAAAAAATCGATGCCCTTCACCCATTAGTTCAAGTCGACGTTCATTCCAAATCAATTGCGTAAGTGTGCTTCCTGTGGCGAGTGTGTTATAGTCTGTGTTTCCAAAGGCACGAGTACGTACTCTGTTCAGGTATTCCAATGCTTTTGTATCATCCGGATTTGTTTTTCGATTATGAGCTTCTGCTGCCATCAGTAAAACATCTGCAAATCTAATCGCCCTGTAATTATTTGGATTTGTCAAATTCGGGTCTGGAATATTTAAATCTCGCCTTCTTGATATATATTTTCTATTGAAAAATCCAGTATGCTCATTCCCTTCACCATAAGTTATTGAAACTCCCAATTCTGCCCATTCAGCTACCCATTTTTCTATATTTAAGATCGAAATATCTTTGCGCAAATCTGCATCGTTGTAGGCATCGTATGCTTCTTGGGTTGGAACATTAAAACTATAACCCGATTCAAATCTAGGGCCAAACGGAGTTCCAATATATTTTCGAATCCCATTAAATCCAACGGCTATATTGCCCTCACTACACTGAAAGCAATCAAAACTACCACCTTCCAGATCTGAGTATTGAACTTCAAATACAGACTCTTTAGAATTTTCAAATTGAGCATATAAAGAATGATCCCCTTCTGAAAAACTTGTTAAATCGATAGAAATATTAGATTCCGCTTCTAATTTAGAGTTTGCCAGTTTAATGGTGTTGTAGTCGACCACAATGGCATAATAAATCGAACCTGAGCTTAGTCCTTCAATAGGTGTTTCACTCGTATACAAGACATCTTTACCTGTGATAAGAATATGATCTTCAACATGTATTTCATCAGAATCAAGGTCTACATCATTTTCGTCGTCATCGGATGATGTCGAAAACTCAAAATCTGTATCATTTTCAAATAAGTCAGCAAAGAAGGGAACTAAATCATAATTGTTGGATGAAATAAGCTGGTCTAAAACATCAGCTGATTCGGCAAATTTATCGTTGTATAAATAGACTTTTCCAAGCAATCCCTGTGCAGCTCCTTTTGTTACTTTTCCAACCATCAATTGTTGGTCTGGTAAATCTTGAATGGCTTCAACTAAATCTTTTTCAATTTGAGCATAGATTTCAGCAACAGGTGTTCTGTCCAAGTCAAATTGGTCTCCAAAGTTAATCCTTTTATCAACAACCAAAGGAACAGGACCAAACCATTTAACAAGTTCAAAATAATAGTACGCTCTTAAAAATTTAGCCTGTGCAATGATGTTAGGTTTATTTTCAAAATCAATTTTATCTTGAAACTCTAAGATGAAGTTTGCTCTGTTGACCCCAGCAAACATCCACCCCCAAATGTCTCGCAACTGCACATTGACAGGAGTGTGAATCATATCGTCAATTTGCTGAATCGCAGGGCCATCCGTTGCGCTTTCACCACCAGCAAGGGTGTTGTCAGAGGCGATTTCACCGACCAAAACATTATAGAATGTGGACTGCAAAAGGTCATAAGCTCCAATCAGAGCACTCTCAAATTCTTCTTCTGAGTTAAAATAATTCTCAGTGTCTATATTATTGGATGTAACGCGGACAAAATCGTCTGAACATGCAACAACAAAAAACAAAATCAAAAAAGTTATTATAAATGTTTTTGTAAATTTTTTCATGGACTAAAATTTAATATTAAACCCTACACTATAGGTTCTTGGATTTGGATAAAACCCTTGGTCAAACCCTCCACCAACGGGCGAACCTGTTGAAGTGGTAGGGTCAAATCCTTTATAATTGGTTAAAGTAAATGCGTTGCCTACTGATGCATAAAATCGAATCGATTCTGCCGATGCTTTTATCCAAGGTCTTAAAATATCAAGCTTAAAATTTTTATCACTAAATGTGTAGCCAATTTGAATATTCTGAACTCTTAAGTAAGAACCATCCTCAACAAAATAATCTGAAAATCTTGAATTTGAATTTGCAGCACTAGTTACTCTTGGATCTGTTTCTGTTGTTCCAATCCCTCTCCAGCGATTGAGTTTGTAAGCTGACTTGTTTGTCAGATCTAAATTCCTTTCATAATTTCTAACAATTTCACTTCCTAGTGATGCGTATGCATATGCAGAAAAATCTATGTTTTTATAATCAAGTGATATGTTTAAACCCATGGTATAGTCCGGGATCGGATCGCCAAGATACACTCTGTCATCTTCATCCACCTCCCCATCACCGTTTTGGTCAACATATCTAAAATCTCCAGGAACTGCTTCGGAGCCTAAACTGCGTTGTGAGGCATGGGCATCTACTTCATCAATAGACTGGAATATGCCATCTGTTTGAAGGCCATAAAAATAGCCGATTGGATATCCAACTTCCATTCTTGCTGGGCCCTCAAAACCTCCAATTCCAAACACTCCTCCAATTTCATAGCCAATTTGATTATTAACTTCAGTTACTACATTATCAAGAGATGAAAAATTAAAATTTAATCCAAAGTCAAGTTCCTTAAAAAAAGTATCCTGGTAATTAAATTCAATTTCAATTCCAGAATTTTCTACAGAACCCGCATTTGAGATTGGAGCTCCAGAACCAGGTGCACTAACTCCAACAACTCGACTCGTTTCCACTAAAAGTAAAAGGTCATTAGTTCTTCTCTTAAAATAATCAAAACCTAAATTCACGTGGTCATTGAATAAGCGCATTTCAACACCCAGATTGAGTGCTTCTTGCTCTTCCCATTTAACATTTGGATTGGAAGGTGACCCTGGAGCAACTCCATAAACGATTTGATTATCAAATACATAAACTCCCTCGCCTGAAAGTGTTGATGTGTATAAAAATGATCCGATTCTATCATTTCCAAGGAAACCGTAAGATGTTTTGATCTTTAAAAAGTCAAAAAAGTTACTATTCGACATAAAATTTTCTTCTGTTACGATCCAGCCAAGAGATGCAGATGGAAAATACCCTATGCTGTTTCCAGGTCCAAAATTTGATGAAGCATCTCTTCTTACAACTGCTGTCAAATAGTACTTGTCATCATATGAGTAACGAAGTCGAGAAAAATAAGAAAGTAATCTGCTGTCAGAAAATCGATTATCAACATTAATAAATCTTGGCGTAACCATACTTGCATCTTCTAATCTGACGTCTTCAATTCTGTCAATATTAGGTAATCCCTCAGCCGAAACACCAAAGCCATCAGCAAAAGTTCTGAAAATACTATTTCCAATCGTAAACTTGACGTCATGCTTTTCTGCAAACTTCCGCTCATAATTTACGAGTATATCAACGGTATAATCACGGTAAATATCCAGTGGCTGATAATATCCAGGGTCTTCCCTATCAAAAACCTTATCCCCAAAAACTCCTTCAGCTCCATAATCTGAAGTTGGGCTAAAATACTGTCCGAAAACTTCAGTGTAGTTACCTTGATAATTCGCTTCAAGATTTAACTCAGGCAAAATATTATATTTTAACCCAAACACACCACTAAAACGATCAGCAGTAGTAAGATTTAATGATAAATCTTTCTGTTTGAGTGGATTTACTACCTCGTTGCCAAGGTCAGTAGCTCTAGTATAATCGCCAGTATAATAATTGTAAGCAGATAAGTTAGGGGGCATATTAATTGCATTGTACAATAAAGATCCAATTGAATTTTCTGGTAATGTCTTTCTTTTTGTATTCGCGTAAATAAAGTTTGCTTTAATATTTAAATTGTCAAATATTTCAACATTATAATTTATTCTTCCTGTGAGTCTCTTAAAGCTAGCTTTTTCCCCTCCTACAATTCCGTCCTGATCAAAAGCTGAAAATCCAACCGAGTAAGTCGACTTATTTCCACCTCCTCTAAAGCTAATATCATGATTCGATATCGGTGCTTTTTGAAAAACTTCTTTTTGCCAATTCGTTCCTTGACCAAGATCCGCAATTGTTGGATACGGTATTTGTTTTCCACCTGCAGCAAAAGATTCATTGATCAAAAGGGTATATTCTGTTGCGTTAAGTACCGGAAGAATTCTGGTAGTTTCTTGAAAACCAAAATAATTGTTGTATTCAAATTTAAGAGGCATTGATCTTCTACCTGATTTTGTTGTAATCAGAATAACCCCGTTTGATGCTCGTGTCCCATAAATTCCTGCAGAGGCATCCTTTAGAACTGTAATACTGGCAATATCTGAAGGGTTTAACACGCTGAGTTCCTCAATAACATTGCCATCAACTAAAATTAGTGGTCGGTTATCTCCATTGGTGGATATACCGCGAATACGAATATCTAAGCCCCCTCCAGGAGACCCTGACTGAGATGTAATGTTAACTCCTGCTACTTGACCCTGGAGCGCTTGCTCAACACGGGTCGGTTTGACTTTTTCAATTGTTTCACTTCCAACAATTGATACTGAACCTGTAACTTCTTTTTTCAGTTGAGTACCATATCCCATTACAACAACCTCATCAAGTTTTGCTACATCTTCATTTAACTCAATGATATAATTTAGTTGAGATCCAATTAAAACTTCTTTGGAAATAAATCCAATTGAAGAAATAGTAATTATGTCTCCATCTGAAACATTGTCGAGAGTAAATTTTCCACCAAAATCAGTGTTTGTACCATATGATTTTTCTTTCAATAAAATAGTGGCGCCAGGAATTGGTAATTCAGAACCAGCTTCAATTACAATACCGGTAATTTGCTGAGAATAGCCAATAATTGAAAAAAATAATAAAACAAAAATGTGAAGTCTTCGAATCATTTATCAAAAAATTATTAAGAACTCAAAAATATAGTCTGTATTTTAAATTACCCGAAATTTTACCACAACATTATATATACATTTACAGAAAAGTTAAATTATAATTAACTTATAGAAACAATATGATCAGTTAAGGTTGTTGTGTGATTCAAATTCATTTTTTTTCTAAGTCTATACCTTTTTATTTCTACACTTCTCACAGAAATTCCAAACAAAGGAGCAATTTCTTTGGTTGATAGATTAAGTCTTATGTACGCGCATAATTTTAGATCACTGCGAGTTAAATTTGGATGGAGTTTTTTTAAGTTTTTTAAAAAATTTTGATCAGCATTATTAAAAGCATCTTCAAAAAACTTCCAGTCATCTCCTTTTTCAAGGTTTCTTTTAATTGTTACTAACACAGAGTTGATTTCATCAATTGATTTCAAAGATTTCAAATCATCAATTATCTGTTGTAAAAATTTGTTATTTTTAATAGTTGCCATAGTTGCTGCAGCGAGCTCTCTGTTTTTGGATTCTACGCTTTCTTGAAGGTTAGAGTTACGTAATCTCATCATTTCTTCTTTATTTTTATATTCAATTAGCTCTAATTTTTTTGCGTTAGCAGAAATAATTTTTTCTTGTTGGCTTGTATAATATTTTGTGTAGCTCCAGTTAATAATTAAACTTATGAAGATAAGTAATATGCTATAAAAAATGTATGCAAGACTGGAAAGATACAATGGTTTTGCGATTTTAAACGAATAAGATTTTGTGGAAATAATATCATTTCCGATTTGAGCTCGTATAAATAGTTCATAATTTCCTGGGTCTAAATTTGAAAAAACAATTTTAGCATCATTGTTCCATAAACTCCATTCATCGTTATAACCCTCAAGTTTATGCTGAAATTCAATTTCATTTGTATTATTATAATTAGGTAAACTAATCAAAAACTCGAGTGAGTTGAAATCGTAAGACAATTCTTCATCCAAATTCAAGTCTAATCTGATCGCATTTTTATCCTTATCTGTTGCAACAATGCTGTTTATTGATAGATTAATTTCTGGCACATTCTGTGTAATTCTTTGATTTAGTACAATGTATCCTTGCGAAGAGCCTAATAAATGAGATAAATTATCCAATGAAATTATATTTTCAAAACCAATCAACCCACTACGTAAAGATTGATTTACTGGAAATTTTTCTACTATAAATTCATTTGAAAATTGATTTTTTTCAAGTTTTATGATCGAATTTGGACCAAACAACCATAGATTTTTATCATTAGTATTTACCATTTTACCACTCAAAAAACTTAAATCCTTTAGTTGATTCGTTATTTGATTGTTTTTTAAAAACTGTTCATTTTCATAATCGTAGTAATAAAATCCTTCATTACTCATAAAATAAATACTATTTCCAAGTGATGATAGGCTTGAATATAGACTTTGTCCATCAATTAATAAATCGGTATGATCTATCTGAAAATTATCAATGTTTAATTTTATTTTAAATACACCCTTATATTCATGACTTATTAGAATGGTTTTATCTTTAGATATTTCAAAAAATCTAGAGGAGATATCAAATCGTTGGATTTTTGTTTTATGTTTCCAATTACCTCCCTTTTTTTCAATTATGTGGAGACCATCATATGTACCGGCTAAAATCAAATTATTTTCTAATAGTCTGTAGTCCCAAGTACCAATTTTATCAAAAATACTAGTGACCTTACCATTATCTAAAATAAACATCCCAGAGTCATGTCCACAAAACAACTTTCCGTCTATCTGTTTTAGGTTCCAAACCTGTCCCTCTAGCCCCGAAACAGGGCTAAAATTTGAGTTGGAAGGGTATTTTTTTTTATATAAACCTTGATTTGTTCCTAAATACAACACCCCATTATACAATGAGGCTGCGTATATGGTACCCAGTGAACCATTACTATCTTTATAAATCCGAATTGGTGAGTTGAGTTGTAGGTGCGCTATTCCGTTATCAAGGCCTGCCCATAGATTATCTTCATTGTCTACAAATGTTGATAGTACTGTGTTGTTCGCTAAACCTTGCCTACTGGTGTAATTGAAAATAAGGTTACCTTTTTTGTCAAAAATCAAAATTCCATCCATAACTGACCCTAAAACATAATTCTCAGATTCTGTTTTTACGGCACTGTAGATTAACGAATTATTGAGTTTAGGAAATGAATTTTTTAAAGTGGGAACTATCTTGTCATTTTTTATTTGAAAAAAACCTTTTTTATCAGATATGAAATAAATGCCATCTTCATTATTAAACATGTTAATCACTGTTAGGTCTTCAATATCATTTCCGTCAATTAATTTTTTTTGATTACCCTCACTGACCATGTAAATTGATTTATTTGAGGATTGGAAATATATGTCGTTATTAATTAAAAAAGCCTTAAGTATATTATAATCAGAGCTTACAATTTGAGTTTGCTTGTTTAAAAAATTATAAATAATTAGTCTATTCAGAGTTTGGAAAATGACAAACTGTTTATAGTCAAATATGTTCCAAACCTGTTCATCTTCAATCATTTCAAATTCTAGTTCGTTTACAATAGATGTATAAACGAGTTCACCTGTTTGTAAATATTTCCAGTAACCAAAATCCATGTAAGAGCCTGTGTAAATAAATTTATTAGCGTAATGAACAGACCTTAAAATAGATTTATTTGGAGAGGGAAAAAGTTGCCAATGATTGCCATCAAATCGTAACAGCCCATCATTGTTAGCAAAATAAATATTTCGATTATCATCCTGTGTTATACTCCAATTCTGATTACCCCCTTTATAAATATCAGATGAAAATGATTGTATAGGTGGTAACTCTTGAGAAATAACACCTATACAGGTTAATAATAAAATTGTGATAATTCTCATATATCAGATTTGATTTATCAGTTTTCAAAACTAAACATAATCTTTTTACTATACTCAAATAAAATATAAATTATAAACTTTTGTATAGGTAATATTAGAATGATCTAACAAAAAAAGGCCCGTAAAACGGGCCCTTTAATCGATTTACTAAAGTATCATTATTTCTTAATAAATCTCATTGTTTTGGAAGCACCTTTAGAAGTGGCTTCTAAAAAATAAATACCTGTGTTCAGGTTACCTAAATCAATACTATAATCATTAGATTGAATTGATTTTCTGATAACTTCTTTTCCTGTCATATCAATTACTCTTAGCCCTGATAGAATCTCTGAAGATTTTACAGCGATAAACTGATCTGCAGGGTTTGGATAGATTGTTAACTCAACACTGATATCTTCAAAAGAGAGAGATGATGTATAGGTAACAAAGTTTCCGTTTTCATCTTCTGCAGTCAGTGCAGAAAGCTCTTCCGTTAGATCCGCTTCAACAACAGAAACAGAAAACATATCATTGGTTGTTGCGTCTAATGTAATTTTATTCATTCCATCCCATCCATAAGTTGGATTATTGAAGTGTAATCTATATTCAAGAGTAGCATAGAAAGGTACTTCAACTGTACCCGCAAGTATTCCATCACCTTCTGTTCCATTTCCATTGTCAACAGCAGCACCAAGGGCGTAGTTCGCACCAGTTGGAGTAGTTATCCCATACTGACCAATGGTCTCGCCAGGATATAATCCAGTAATTTGGATTGTAACGTCAACTTTAGCATTTGCAACAGTTGTAGCAAATGCACCTGTATCTCTATTTAGTATAAATAAATCTTGTGCAACTGTATTGGTTGAAGCTGTAAAACTAAAATCTGCATCATTTGCTAATGCATCACCTGAACTATCGATTGCAGTTGTATATCCAGAAAGAGCATCAGTAGTAACAACTTTATAATTAACAGTAGAACCATCTTTTGCAACAGTAATACTACCAGTCCAAATTCCATCAGAGTTTGAATCATCTAGAGGATTACTGATTGTATAGGTATTTCCTCCGTCAGTTGAATAACTAATTGCAAAGACCTCACCTCCATCTGCATCAAATAATGCTCCTGCATTATTTGCATTTACTGAGAAAGATGCCACTGAATTTGCTGATGGTGGATTCCAAGCAAATAAATTATCCCAAGATATACTAGGAGTCCATCTTGTATCAGTTTCAGGATCATTATCTAAATCAGGGTCAATTCCTTCAATTTTGATACCATTAACCTCATCTAAACGAGAACCGTACTCACTCAAATCTAAAGTAATTGTTCTCCATCCTGCAGCACCTGCAGCAATTGGGTATTTAACTAATTTTTCGTCTGGAGTCAATAATGCAATCCCTAACTCGTGATCAGTTCCTGTCAATTCTTGAAAATAAATATCAATGTTGACGTTGGCATAATTGCTTAAATCAATTGGACCTAACTTATTTGTGCCACCGCCATTCCAATATGAACCAACAAATGCAAGGTTTTCTTGCATGACAATAGCATCAGATCCATCTCCACTTAAATCATATGGTTTTGTAGCCCCCCCAGCAGACCACCCAGCACGGGCCTCATTATCTGGACACCATAAAATAGAATTAGGATAATGATCAGAAAATATATTGAACACATCGGCAGCATCAGCGTTAGGGTCAGTATTCAAAGAACCATGTGTAGGAGTTGGTGCAGCAGAAGCAGGTACTAGAGATGCATCTGCAGCTACAATTGCAGCTCCATTCTCGAAAGCAATATCATCATAATATCTAATACCAGCGTTGTGTGTAGAACCACTTCCGTAATTGTTAAAAAATACCATTAAGCCGTATTCAGAGCCTGCAGGAACTGCAGCTCCCGGATTCCAAACGCTATTATTACCATCCCAAACAGGTTTTTGAGTTCCAAGATCAATGGTAATATCTTGCCAACCACCATCATCAGAAATGTTGAAAGAGTATTCGACATTAGGAGCGCCATTTAGCCCTTTTTCAAGTTTAAGCATTCCAGTAAAAGGATCACCATTAGCATTTTTGGCAATTGCAGACAAATCCTCTGTCCATATTTTGAAAGAAATGGAACTCCCAGCGCCTGCAACCATGTGATTAGTAAAATTGTAACCGTCACCTAATTCATTAGTTAATCTAATTTGGGCGTTTTTCCAACCTTCACCTGCATCACTTGCTCCAGAGTTGGCACTCAAATATTTATTTCCAGCACCATCGTCAGCAATGGTAGCTGTGACTCCACTATCGCCCTTGATATTTCCGTCGCAAGCACTAGCTGTCAGACCGGCTTCACTAAAAGTGATAGTTGTTTGTGCGCTTAATCCTAAAACTAAGAATAACGCAAATAAAGTGTACAAAAATTTCATATTTGGCTAATTTAAAATTATTTATTTTACAAATTAATAATATTGTATTGAATAAACCACTACAATTCAACTATACAAAAACGATACATTGTATAATGTGAGATATGAAAATAATAGATTATGTGATTAAAGGTAAAATTTGGTAATTGATGAATTAAAATTAATGATATTTAATTTTTATTAAAAATTTTAATAGTTTGAATACCGAAATTTCCACTGAGTTGAATAAAATGCAATCCATTTTGTATATTATTTGAATTGATTTTAGCAACTTTTTCCTCAACATTTCTTTTTTTAATTAATTTTCCTGTAATATCATATATGGATATATCATTAATTTTACCTATTGTTGATTTAAAGCACCATTCCCCATTCAGATTGTAATAATTTATAATGTTTTTATTTCCACTTATTATTTCTGATGATAATACAGATCCTGATGAATTTTGGTAAACTCTAATGTAATCAATTTCCAAAGAGTCTTCAGTAAAATTTGGGTCAATATTACCAGCGCCTTTATTTCCCCCTAAGGCTAGGTTGGCAATTAGAAAGAAATTATCAAAAAATGGCATAGTGTTGTTTGTAGACATTACCCAATATTGGGAATCATTAAGATACGCTTTGAGTGAAGTTGGCGTCCAATCCAATCGAAAGGTATTGAAACTAGAGGTCAAAGTGGAATTATTAACAGAAAGGCCATATTGAGCATTACCATCTGAATACCAGTGAGCAGTACTAATATTTTCTTGCTTATTTGAAAACTGCTCAATAATATCGATTTCTCCACATTGTGGCCATGACACTTCGTTTATGTTAGACCCCAATAACCAAACAGCAGGCCAAGTTCCAGCTGTTGATGGAAGTTTAGCGCTTATTTCGATTCGGCCATAGGTAAAGTCAAATAAGTTCTTTGTTTTGATACGTGCCGAAGTATAAGAATTTCCAGATTTAATTGCTGTTATTTTTAATATACCATTTTCTTTTATTACGTTTTCAGAATTATTAGTATAGGACTGAGCTTCAAAATTTCCCCATCCCTGCGACCCAGTTCCTAAGTCATATGTCCAATTTTCATTACAGAGTTCTCCATCCTCAGTAAATTCATCAGCCCACACCAGCACATAATTAGATCCTGAAGGAACATTTCCTGTTAAATTTCTATCACATGGCTCTGGAGGCCCATTTAGACTGTATAATGAGATATCATCAATGTAATAAGTAAAACTTGAACTACCATTACCTGTTACTCCTAAATCAAAAATAAGAACGATTCTATCGAAAGTTTGACTTGGGACTTGTGAATAGTCAAAGACGAGGGTTTCCCACTCATTGTGTTTTGTCATTGTCACCTCTTTCTCATAATAAACATTCGAGTTTGAAGAGTTTTCAACTTTAAACAGGAGTTTGGTATTTAATTTAGATGAACGAACTCTGACCGAGAACGTGTCATTATTTAGTAAATCCATCGGCGAAGACAGTGTTGTATATACACCCGCCCAGTTTTTACCCACCCCTTTAATAACTCTTCCAACCTTATTTGAAGGGTTTTCAGAATCTACAAACGGATTTGAAATGGTGGTAATTGAAGCCCCGTCAAAACCATTCCACGTGGTTGCAGTCTCAAAATCTATTGGTAAGTTTTGTGAATTTATAGAAGTTGTAACTATTAAAAAAGCACTGATAGGAAGAAGTAAACATTTTTTCATTGTAAAAAATAAAGGTCAAATTTATGAGGTTCTTGTCAGAAAGAAAAACTCCATTTTATTCAAACGCACATCTATTTAACATCATTTGATTGTTAAACGTTTGAATGAAGAGCCAGAATTGGAAACTATTTTTGCAAAATACGTTCCACTCACTAGATTTAATTTTATATCAAAACTAAGTTGGTTTATGAGATCAAAACTCATTAGTGATCGTCCTGAAAGATCAAAGATTTGAATGGATTTTAATTGAGTAGCCGATTGGATTGTTATCGAATTCGTCGAAGGATTGGGAAACAAAGTGATTTTTTTGTTTTCATTCAAGTTTTTACTACTTGCTGTTTGATCACCCTCTTGAAATACTCTTACATAATCAATCTCCATATAATCTTCTGTAAAACTTTCTGGAATAGAGCCACCTAGATTTCCTCCCATTGCTATATTAAGTAACAAATAATGTGAGTTATCATAAGGCATACCTGCTGTATTGTTGGTTTCTAAAAATGGGACGTTATTTATCAAAATTGCTATATAGTCTCTAGTCCATTCTAAAGAGTATATATTATGTGAAGAGCTAGTATTTGTTAATACAGTAGTAGTTCCAAAATTTTCATAATTTCCACTTTGTGTATCACCCCAGTGCAAGTGCCCTATGATTTGAGATTTATCCCATCCATTTTGCTCCATGATATCGATTTCACCACATGCTGGCCAACCGACATCTCCATAGGTATCTCCAAAATAATTTCCAAATTCATTGATATTGTCGCCTAAAGTCCAAAATGCTGGCCATGTACCTGCTGAATTAGGCAATTTTGCCCTAATATCAACACGGCCATACAAAAAAGAAAACTTACTGTTAATTCGTGCAGATGTGTATTCTTTTGTCAAACCATTATAAGTGTAAGTTTCTTTTTTTGATTTGATTTTTAAAGCACCATTACTAACATAAGAATTTTCAAGTCTAGATGTATAATGTTGATGTTCTCCATTAAACCAACTATGTCCATTAGGTGGATGGATTTGATGATGCCACTTTGAAATTTCTGGACTATTAACCTCCGATGTGTAAAAATTCCCATCATTATTGAATTCATCAAACCATACCAACTGATTGAACTCTGGTTTATAAAAGTTTACATAATATATATTTGTCGACGAACCATCAGCAGAAACGACTGTAATTGTAGCTGGGCTAGCTAGAGATTGGGCCTGCTCAATATTAATTGTAGCGAATGAGCTAGATGGAATCGCTGAGATTTGAGGAGGAGTTGTTTGACTCGGAAACAATGAATAATCGTAACTGTAATTTAATTTATCAAAATATGGAATTATTTCATTTCCAACAATGATTGATGATAAACTAGCGTCAGAAGACAGCTGTGTTTCAGGACCGTAAATTTCAAACTCTAAGAGACTAAAACCATATTCTGTTGCTCTTGTAATTCCCCACATACGAACATATCGTGTGGTTACGAGATCAAAATTTATCTGGTCAATTTGACCATTCGAATTTTGTTCAGAATAGACTGTAGTCCATGTGATTGAATCAGCGCTTATTTCAATTTTATATTTTTGAGCATATGCAGCTTCCCAGCGCAAAATAACTTTATTGATCTGTACAAGTTCTTCTAAATCAATATAAATCCATGAGGGTTCAATAAATTCGCTTGACCATCGTGTTGATATGTTACCATCAACTGCGTTGTTGCCAACATACAAGCTAGACTCGATGCTGCTTACATAAACTGGTTTTCCAGACGCAAGGTTTTGTGCATAAAGACCAATATGCACAAGAAAAAGAAAATAAATAAGTCTCAAATCCAAATCACAAAAAAAAGAAAACTAAATAATTAAATGTATTAAAACTTGACTAAAAATTTAAGTTGTTGCATGATTTTATGGCTAGATCTTTGAATTTCAACAATATTTTAGTGTTATATTTAAAATTCAATACTTTTCTTATAATTATCAATAATAATCATTTCATTTTAATCTATTTGTAATGTTCACTTCCAATTTTCATAATTCATGCAAACATCTTTTTGTAATTGTTTAAATACAGTCATTTTAATAATTTTGGCATGTATATTTAATGCATTCGCTCAAACTTCTGTAGGGATTGGAAGTTACTCAACGATTTACCCTGGATCTGATTCTGCGGGGCGAAATGGCTTCCCGTCTGGAAGCCCACAACTATCTAAAAACGCAATAAATAAACCAGTACCTACAAATGATTGGTGGTCAAAGCTGATTAAGGAAAACCACGCAGATAACTTATTTAACTATCCGATGACAATGAAAACAGTTGACAATGGACTCATTGTCACCTATATTCCCAGTGGTGTTATTGGCGACAATCGAGCAATTGAAGTTGGTCTTACTGGTTTGAACACGACCAAGGCTACTGTTGCTGATTATTCTGATTGGACCGTTAGCATGAATTGGAATGACGGGACTCGAGATTTTCAGGCAACCTCAGGAATTGGGATGCCATTTGTGTACTTTGAAAAAAACGGATCCTCTACAGCTCAAGTTAAAGTCAATAGCGGAAACGCAACAATTTCGAATGAGCTACTCATTGTCGAAAATGCAAGCAATGGTGCTGACTTTGTTGTTTATGCGCCCACTGGTAGCACGTGGACTGTTTCGGGTAACAACTATACATCTTCTCTAAATGGGAAAAACTATTGGTCTATGGCAATGCTTCCGCAAAGCACAACAAATGTTAGCGCTACATCCGAGGCCTTTAAAAAATACGCTTATGTTTTTCCAACGAACACTACAGCCTCTTGGAGCTACAATCCAACAACCGCCAGGGTAATTTCTGACTTTACCGTCACAACTAGTATTAAGGAAGGTTCCGATTCAAATGTGCTCATGGGGTTGCTCCCACACCAATGGGCAAATCTTGGAAACAGCTCCCCAACTCCGTCTGAACAAAGTTATAGTTCAATCCGAGGAGAACTCAAAATGCTAGATGGGAATCACTTTACTGTCGACTATCCATTTAGAGGTGTTTTACCTACCCTTCCTTACTTAGCAAATTATAGTCCAGGTTTTGATCCTACTAAATTGAATGAAAAAATTGGTGCAATCGAAAATGACGCTTTATCATCATGGACAGATTCTTACAATGAAGGTCAGATGATGAATCGATTGATTCAAACTGCACGTATTGCTGATCAAACTGGAGACACCGAAGCAGTCAACAAAATAGTTGCGACCATAAAAGAACGTTTAGAAGATTGGTTGACTTATCATACAGGTGAAGTGGCTTTTTTGTTTTATTACAATGAGAATTGGAGCTCACTTCTT
The DNA here is from genome assembly GCA_902619855.1 of uncultured Bacteroidota bacterium. GTDB lineage: Bacteria > Bacteroidota > Bacteroidia > Flavobacteriales > Flavobacteriaceae > UBA724. The sequence goes on along the minus strand of CACNGE010000007.1, from coordinate 28,827 downwards.
GGATATCCTGGCGGGCACGGACAAGACACAAATATAAATGATCATCATTTTCATTGGGGCTATTTTATACATGCCGCAGCATTTATGGAACAATTTGAACCTGGTTGGGCTGATGACTGGGGGCAAATGATAAATCTATTGATTCGGGATGCAGCATCAACCGATAGAAATGATCCTTTGTTTCCGTTTTTAAGAAATTTTAGTCCATACGCAGGGCATAGTTGGGCAAATGGATTTGCTACTTTCCCTCAAGGAAATGATCAGGAGTCCACTTCTGAAAGTATGCAGTTTGCAACCTCACTTATTCATTGGGGAAGTATAACTACCAACGATGCGATTCGTGATTTAGGAATATACATCTACACAACTGAGCAAGCTGCTGTTGAAGAGTATTGGTTTGATATAAACAATAGAGTTTTTGGATCAGGACAACAACATAAGTTAGTCTCAAGAGTTTGGGGAAACTCCTATGATAATGGTACTTTTTGGACTTCAGACATAGCTGCATCTTATGGAATTGAATTCTATCCCATTCATGGTGGTTCCTTGTACTTAGGTCATAATCAAACCTATGCTGCCGAGCTATGGTCTGAAATAGCTCAAAACACAGGTGTTTTAAACAATGAAGTAAATAACAACTTATGGTACGATACCTATTGGAAATTTCTATCGCTTACCGATGCACAAGCCGCAATCGAACTATACGATAGTTATCCAGACCGAAATTTAAAATTTGGCGTCTCCGATGCGCAAACCTATCATTGGTTGCATGCGATGAATGCCCTAGGCCCTGTTGATGCATCAATCACTTCTAATCACCCACTTGCTGTTGCCTTTACGAATGATTCTGGCACGACTACCTATGTCGCTCATAACTACAGTAATAATCCCATTTCAGTTGCTTTTTCTGATGGTTACGTATTGGATGCCTCCGCAAACAAGCTAACAACCAGCCGTGATGTCGAAATTACTGGAACCTTGAGATCAGATTTTTACCAAGCGTATACTGGTGGTAGTGTAAATCTTACATTCACTTCCCCGAATGCAAATATTTCTAAAGTAGAATTTTTTAATGGAACTACATTGATTAACTCCGATACCAGTGCTCCGTTTCAAGCGCAACCCTTGAATCTTGGTTTGGGAGTTCATGGGATGTATGCTAAGGTATATGTAGGAACGGAGTTCGCCATTTCCAATAGCGTTTCTATACAAGTCGGTGAGCAAGTCCCATTCTCCGCTGTGCATGTTATACCGGGGACTATAGAAGCAGGCCATTTCGATAAATATGAAGCTGGAGCTGGACAAAATATCTCTTACTTTGATAGTTCTCAGTACAATGAAGGAGACGCACGATTAGACGAATATGTAGATACAGGATCTGATAGCGGAGAGGGAATGACGGTCGGTTGGATCAGTTCTGGCGAATGGCTTGAATATACTGTAGATGTCCAAAACCCAGGAACTTATTCCATTGCCATCAGATATGCTTCAAAGAACCCAAATGGCGGTGGACCCATGTATTTTGAATTAGATGGTGTAAGCATAAGCAATTCGATTTCTTTTCCAACAACAGATGATTGGGATGAATGGGCAACAAAAACCGTAACTGATATCCCGTTTACAGGAGGAAAGCAAATTTTACGTGTCGCCATTAATAATGGGGAGTTTAATTTGGGTAGAATGACATTCACACGAACAGGAGATTTAGGTTTTGATCCGCCAGTTGCAGATGCTGGAGCCAATGTGTCTACTAACTCATCTGATCTTTCAGTTGCCCTTGATGCATCGGGTACTTATGAGCCCTCGGGAAAAACTGTGACCTACACATGGTCTCAAGTTTACGGTCCTACGGTATTGGACTTTACTAGCACCTCTAGTGCTACACCTCAGGTGTCAAACCTAACCACTGGCGTGTATAAATGCTTACTGACTGTTTCTGACGGAACCTACTCCTCTACAGATGAGGTGAAAATCATCGTTTCGGAATCTGGAAACTCAAACCCATCGGTTACGATAACTTCTCCTAGTGATGGTGCATCTTTTGCAGAAGGAGCTACGATTGATCTTACAGCTCAAGCATCTGATTTGGATGGTACAATTAATATTGTTGAATTTTTTGCTGGAGAAACAAAAGTTGGAGAGGACTTTACTGAACCTTTTGAATTTTCTTGGACCAATGTTGCTCCTGGAGACTATCAAATAACAGCAAAAGCAACAGATGACGTAGGAGCTACCTCCATTTCCCAAGCAATAAACATCTCTGTAAACGAGGTGCTCTCTTGTGTTATTACAGACAATGAATCTGCTGAGGGTTCTTTTTCTGTAGGATATGAAATGACTTTTGAAACCGTAGGAAGCAATGTAAACATCACAATAGAACTCCTTGATACAGACAAAACAGGAGTGGTGGCATACCTGTGGAGAAGAGTCCCCGATTTTCAAGAATCACAAATGGACCATGTGAGTGGTACAACCTTTACAAAAACAATCGGCGGATTGAGCACAGGACAAAGCATCACCTATGCAGTCAAATTTGCCTATGCTGGTGGTCTTTCTGTTACAAAAGACATGACATATATAGTTGGGAATAGTTGTAGTGGAAGCAGTACCGATACTGAAGGGCCTACAAACTTTACAGCAAGTGTGGAAACCATAGGTTCGCGAACTGTTGAACTCCTTTTGCAAGCTTATGATGATTCAGGGTATGTGGTCTATGATGTTGCTTATGGGGATGAGCAAACAAGTGTTTCAGGGGATTCAGGTATTCAGACTTCGCTTGTCATCAATAACCTTTCTCCAGAAACGACCTATGATTTTTCAATCTCGGCCAAAGACATCAGCCAAAACACTGCAAGCAATAATCCGATTGCCCTACAAGCAACGACCACTGCAGATACCAATACCAACTGCTCGGGGACAGAGACCCAAGCGAGTCAAGGTTCATTTACAACAGGTTATACCTATTCGTTTGTTACAAATGGTACTAGTGTAACTTTTACTTTTGAATTATTGGATACAAACAAGTCAGGAGTTGTTGCTTACTTATGGCGAGAATCTCCTTTTTTAGAAACGCCGATGAGTGGCTCAGGGAATTCGTTTAGTATCACTGTGAATGACTTTACAGTTGGAGAAACGATCTTTTATGCTTGCAAGTTTGCTTTTGCTGGAGGGTTGGCAGTGACCCAATACTTTTCCTATGTAGTTGGAGATGACTGTGCCCTTAGTTATGATCAACTATCATCATCAAATCAGGTGTTTATCTATCCAAACCCTGCCGACAAAGAGGTGTTTGTGTCAATGAGACAAGGAAGTATTGACAGCTTAGAACTCTACACAATCAATGGGTTTAAAATCAAAAAAGCTACTGCTAGCGATCGCCTGCATGTGGATGAACTGGCTATTGGTTTGTATCTGATAAAAGTCTATCAAAACGGACAGCAGTCTTTTCACAGAATTATTGTTGAATAATGCGCATATTGATCGCGACTAAATGCAAGAAATCCTTTTCATTCGGTGCCTGGCACATCTGTCGAAGTAACAATTAGTCCCAATTGATCTATTATCGAATCTAACCCTCAGATTAGTATAGAATTTAAAGGAATCCAACGAATAAAATTTAAACACTGAAGCTTAATTAAATTTTGAGTGAATAATTAATTTGATGTAACTAACTGAAAAAGATTTGAAATAATGCTGATTTTTTAGTTAACCTTTATTCTAAAAAAACTATCTTACCCAGTACCAAATTATTCCTGGCTCTTTCATGTAATTATTGCTATCAATTCCATTAAATCTAATCCATGGAGTAGGATCAAACTGAGGTCTTTTTGTTAAAAGTGTCCCCCACCAATTATTACAATCACCATCATCAGTAGTGATTATACCTTTTGATTCATTGCAATTTTGTTGAATTCGATACCATGGCATTCTTTGCCCAATACCATTATCCTCTACATAATTCCAATTTCCAAACTTTTGATCAATCGTAATGTTGGTTTGAGATACGTCAGTATTAACAAAACTGTAGTTTTCATTAGCAGTCCAAATTCCACCATAACTTCTTCTAGTTTTTGCATCAATCATATATTGAAAACCACTTTCACTTTTTTTAATGTAATCAGCCCATCCAATAATTGAATAATTAATTGAGTTTTTAACGTTAATTTCATTTATATCTGGGGGGTTAGTTGCATTTTTTTCTATTGCGTTTGCTATGGTCCATCCTTGATTTGAGGAATTTTTCAGAATTAATGTCCAGCCACCCCCATCTGTAGTCATATCAGCATATATTTTAAACGGGGCTCCCCCATTTAAACTACTATTTTCAATCCAATAATTACCATCTGTAGAGTTAGGATAATCTTGCTTAATTTGATATGCAGAACTAGAAGCTGTTTCTGGAGTTAATCCGTCTGGAGAAGGTGTATGAAGAAAGCCATACTGACTTGGAACTATCTGACCATTTAGATTTGAAAAAAACATTAAAATAATCATAGTAAAACCATAAAATAATTTCATGCTTTAAATATAAAGTTATCTAACCCAATACCAAATCACAGAAGGTTTTCTCTCATTTTGAGTTGTTGTTTGACCAGCAATCCCATTATCATAAATCCATGGAGCTGTGACCCACCCATTAGCTCTTGTTAACAAGGTTCCCCACCAATGGTCACTTACCTCGTCATCAGTAGTAATTAATCCTCTTCTAGCACATGTCATGCGATACCAAGGCATCCTTTTTTGGATTCCATCTCCATTTGTAACATAATTCCAGTTTCCGAATTTCTGATTAATTGTTACATCAGTTTGTGAACTATCAGTATTTACAAAGCTATAGTTTCCGTTAGCTGTCCATATTCCTCCATAGTTACCTCTTTGATGGGCATCAATCATATATTGAAAACCACTTTCACTTTTTTTAATGTAGTCAGCCCATCCAATAATTGAGTATCCAACACCTGATTCATCCATTACATCCTCGTTACTTGTAAATGGGTTATCTGTATTAAATGCTATTGCCCTTTCTTTTGCTAAATCACAATCATCACCACCCCAAACATCGTAAGACGGGTTTTTCATAATTAGTGTCCAACCCCCTCCATCAGTTGTCATGTCAGCATAAATTTTAAATGGTGTTCCTCCGTTAATATTGATGTTTGATACCCAATAAAAACCATCAGATGATGCTGGGTAATCTTGTTTGATTTGATAAGCAGAAATAGAAGCTCTTTCGGGAACCAACCCATCTGGTGGTGGTGGGTGAAAAACCCCAAACTGACTAGGAGTTATTTGGCCATTTATGGCATTAAATGAAAAATGAAATATTATAATTGCATATATACTCCACTTCATTTTACAACCCTGTATCTCCTCCAATTAAAATGAGATCATTATTATTTCCATCTTTACCAATATTGATAATTGAAACAACTGCATATTGTCCAGCAGTTTTATTGTGTCCTTGCCTATTAATTAAAACTACATTCGCACCTGGCATGGCTTCAAAAATTATTTTTCCAACACCCTTTTGAACAATCAAACAATTAAAACCCTCTCCCAATCCATCATTTATTCGCAGGGTCAGATCAGAATTGTAATCATATGAAAGTACTTTGCCATTATCACTAGGTTTAAAAAAGTCCAAAGTTCCACCTGTACCATCAGATGCTTTTACATCAATTACAGCATCAAACCCAGAAAGAGCTCCTCCTGTAGAAGTTATATTTCCACTTGCACTTAAATTACCAGAAACTGTTGCTCCAGTGGTTGTAACTCTAAAGCGTTCTTCAAGTGTTGAACCATCGTGTGTTTTAAAAACTAATTCATTGGGTGAGCCATTGATGCCATCAAAACTTATATTTGCTCCTTCAGAGCCAGAACTACCTTTAAAACGTAGTGTTGGAACATTCGCATTGTCAGTTCTTTTGAGCGTTAGATGGGGAGTTGAGCCTTCAATGTTTGCTTCATCAAAAATGGATACACCAACCGTTGTGGTTTCAAACTTTTTTACATTATTGTGATAAAGTTCAGTTGCTCCACCGGCAATACCTCTAACCATCATTTTTACACCACTATCACTTGAAAGTATTACTTTATTATCACTTTGCAGGTAAAGGTTTCCGTCGCTTACATCTCTCACTAATCCATGATTTCCATTGTGAAATATCTTAAGGAGGTTAGCATCATTACCAAATTGTGCTGCATCCGTACCACCAAAATTGATGTTGTTCCCGTTAGTATCTAAATCACCTCCAAGTTGTGGTGTTGGATCTTCTACAACATTTGCTAGGGGTCCGGTTAAATCATCAGTTGTGAATGTAGTTCCATCATCAAAATTAAGTGTGAAAGTTCCATCGCCATTATTCGTTGCTGATACAATTCCATTTCCATCATTTCCTGTAGCACCTTGTATACCTTGATCACCAGAGTCCCCTTTTTCGCCTTGTATTCCTTGCTCACCAGGGTCCCCTTTTTCGCCTTGTATTCCTTGCTCACCAGGGTCCCCTTTTTCACCTTGTATTCCTTGCTCACCAGGGTCCCCTTTTTCGCCTTGTATTCCTTGTATCCCTTGTATTCCTTGCTCACCAGGGTCCCCTTTTTCGCCTTGTATTCCTTGTATACCTTGTGGACCTTGATTTCCTGAAATTCCTTGAATTCCTTGTGGACCAGTTGAACCAGTTTGCCCTTGAGGCCCTTGATCCCCTTGTGGACCAACAATAGGGCCAATATCATCCCATTTACCATCTGTAATATTCCAAAACCACAAACTTCCATCAGCATGATTGCCTCCGTTACCTGTAGTAACAATCCATCCATCACCAGCTGACCCAGATATTGGTAAATCTGCAATTGTTGCTTTCGTTCCCTTTAAAGTTACTGAAACACCTTGGGCTCCAGTATCTCCTTTATCACCTTTTGGACCCGGTGCACCCTGTGCCCCTGTAATTCCCGGTTCTCCCTGGTCACCTTTTTGTCCTTGGAGGCCTTGTGGCCCAGGAACCGAAGAATCAGCACCAGCAGGACCCTGCGGTCCCTCCGGACCTGTTTGACCAATATCCCCTTTGGGCCCCTGTGGCCCAGGAACCGAAGAATCAGCACCAGCAGGACCCTGCGGTCCCTCCGGACCTGTTTGACCAATATCCCCTTTGGGCCCCTGTGGCCCAGGAACCGAAGAATCTGCACCAGCAGGACCCTGTGGTCCTTCCGGACCTGTTGGTCCAATCAAGCCAGGAGCATACATTGCATATGGTACAGCTGTTAATTCTTGTAGACTCAATTCTACAAAATTTTCACAATAAGTTTGAGACTCAGAACCATAATCAACCTCTACTTTTAAGGACTTGGATTCAGCTCCCCAGGATATATTATCCCATGAATAACCATTTTGAGGACTTCCAGTTCCAATAACTAAGTTTACCATTCCATAATCATCAGTTCTTGTATTCTGAATTTCTGAATACTCTATATTTTGGCTAGTATCTAAAAATGTAAATCTTAAACAAAGATCCTTATTACGATAAGCTATTACTTCTTTGTCTACTCCAGGCAGGTTAATACCAACATTGTTATTATTAAGAGGAGTGGTAATCAAAGCTTGATATGAAAATCCATTTCTCTGGGTTTGTCCAGCTAAATTAAAGGTCAAAAGTGATGTAAATAAAAGAAGAAATATTTTTTTCATAAATCGAATTTAATTGATAACTGATGTGAATTAAATATCAAGCTCTCATCCGTTGAATTTGTGGCATTAAGACTTATTGAAAAATTATATCCGACTCCAAGTGAAATGTAATTTGAAAAATCAACCTTATACAAAATACCTAACCTAGGTGACACCCACAAACCAGTAAACTCTGGTTCTTCGCCTAATGTATAAATTTCACCAAATGAAAATTGTTTCCCACTAAATAAAGTCAAAATTTCTGTTGCGGGAGTTAAAATTAATTTATTACTCATAAGTGGGTAATCAAATTGAAGAAAACCACCAACATAATTTGTATTCCACTCAAAAGTATCCTCGTATAATCGTCCAATGGAGTTAAATTGATGGTAACTTAATCCATAATTTAAATTTGGTAAAAGTTCACCAATTCCAACTCTGAGAAATATTCCGGGAGAGGGATCGAGTTCAAAATCATTATTAGTTGATTGATAAGTATAATCGTAAGAAGTGTTATTTACTCCTACCTCAAAATATGTTTCTTGCCCATAAGCATAACAACTTAAAAAAACTATACTAAATAATGTTTTTTTAATCATTTTTAATAAGTTTTGCTGTAAATGTTTTACCATCAGCGTTAATAGTTACGATATAAGTTTGTCCTGAATATCCAGAAAGATTAACTCTAATTGAGTTGTTGTTTTGGTAGTTTTTTCTAAAGACTGTTTGACCAGAAAGAGTCTGAATCAAAACATTGATATTGTTATACACTTTTTCAAAAGAGGCTTCAAACTCTTTTACAAATGGGTTTGGGTAAACAGCCGCATTAAAATTTGTATAAATATCTTCAACATAGTATGTTTCAGAAACAGGCTGAACATATCCTTGGGTAATTAAAAACCTACCTGACATATTGTTCCCAATAACTGAGCTCTGCCCAACAGAATATATGACTCCTGAGGAGGTACTTCCTCCCCCGATTCCAATAGTTTGGTGATGTAGTTGTGAAAACCCACAAAAAAAGGACAGAAAAATAATCCCTTTCATAATCCCTCTGAATAATGATAAATCTTATAAAATAATTTGAACCTAATCCAACTATTCAACAATAAATACTGCATTTGTGTAAGATGAAACATTTTCCTCAACATATTGCTCTTGGCCATCAATCCAAACAGCCCCGTCACCAACTACAATAATTTGACCTGAACTTGAAATTGCAATGTCTTTCATCTCACCGCCATTGAATTCAACTATCTGGCCTAATCGATTGCCATTAAATTCTATATCTGTCCAGTAGCTTGCAGACCAAACTGAATAATCATAATATGTTGAGCCTGCTGCGTATAATTTCCCATCCTTCATTGCTAAAGCGGATGCCCAAGCCTCACGATCATTACTCAATACCTCCGAATTCTTTAAAGTGGCTTCAGTTAGTATTTTTCTAGTTGATTGATTATTCTTCCATATTGATGGGTAATAATGTGTAGCTTGTCGCTTATTATCAGTCCAGCCACTTATATAATAATCGTTCCCGTCTACAATTATATCCATTGCCTCTCCATCATTTCTAGAATCTAATTTTGACCTGTTTGATCCAACCCATTTAGCCGGAATGATTTTATGCTCATCCATGTACCAACCGACGGAAATTGGTTGGCCATTTCGAACTGCAATTGCAAAAGCATCAGAGCTCACTCCTGTTTCCAGTGAGTAGTGTTTTCCGCTTGGATTATTACTGTTTACTATCCAATAACAAGCACTTGAAACACCTCCAAAACTTGCCTTTTGAGAAGCGTAATTTCCTGAGATATAGATATTTTCTCCATCAAAATCTAGAGAAAATGCCGTTGCACCTCCCCAATTTTCATCTTTATTTGGCGTATTAAGCTCTATTTTTTGACCATCAATCCAAATAGCAGGATCTTGCTCTCCAAGTGCCCAAGTGGTCTCCCCAACAGCATATAATACTCCATTATTAACTGCAATATCGTGAATGACACGAGCATCATCCAAATCAGTTCTTTCCCAAGATCCATCATTATCATAATCAGTCCAATAAGCTCCATACTCGTTACCACCAGTACTATAAGAACCAGCTACAATAATGCCTGACTGAGCTAAAGGGTTGTTTGAATCATAAATATTTTCTTCAGTAGCATCTTGACACCCAAAAAGGAATAATATTGTAATTAAACAAGTAAATCCTAGTTTAAATCGCATAGATTGGAATTAAATGAATCCTAATTTTTGACAATAAACTTGTGTTCTTTTGTACTTGTGTTGCCCAGCATATCCTCTGTCACAACCTTAACATCATACACCTTCGTCTCTGTAAAGGTGTCTCTCTCAGAGATATCTAACGTACGTGGGCTGGAATACTCCGTCATCGGACCCCCGTCAATAGAGTACTTGATGCTTTTGGTACCTGTCTTCTCATCGGTTGCGCCGATGAACATTCGCACATAGTTTGGGTAAACTGGCAGGTCATCTTCTGTACCAATATTGTCTAAACTGAAGTTGATAAAAATCTCTGGCGGGGTATTGTCGACATACACCCGGCTGATTTTATTCTCTTCTTGGTTGTTGACCATGTCTACAGAACTAAACACAATTTCTTTATGACCCTCTGTTGGAATCGTAAACTCATTGCCTGCTTGCACTTCACCATTCACAGTCGTGGTGGTTGACTGCACCCCGCTGTGCTTGTCACGAGGGATAATCGTAATCGGTGTGGTTTGGTTGATAAACAAAGTATCTCTTGTGAAAAACTGAGGCTTGCCATAATCAATCGATGTATTGGGTGCTTTGTTGTCCATATAGAAGGTTCTGGTTTCTTTTGCTTCCACATTGCGCACATTGTCTTCACTGTTATAGGTTATTGAATGCAAACCAAGCTCGTTTGGCAAGCCAAAGGCAGTGGTATAGGTCTGTACGTCTTGTTTGTTGATCGAAAAACTCGTTTTGGCAACACCTGCTTTATTGTCTGTTGCTGGTAGCTCAAAGGTCGTTCTAGGAGAAACATAGTAATACGTTGCCTCGTGCTGATCGCCAATGACAACCAACTGTGTTTCTGGATTGATTTTATCAAGATAAAACATCAGTTCCTTTATGCTCTCCTGATTCTCTACATTGTCATCCGAGTAAAATCGCAAGGTGTGGGGACCATCCGATAGACCCGATAGGTCGATTGGACTGCCATACACGCGCTGCGACATATCATCAATGGTGTAGTAGGTACCCTTGACTCCAGAGAGATTGTCTGTCGACTCCAAACCAATATTAAACGTTGGACCTAAAATATTGTCGCCATACACATCCGAAAGTGTGTAGTTCGACACAGGTGGTGTGAGATCCAACACAAATGATGACGTCTTGGTGTCTTCTGTATTGCCCACATTGTCTACCGAAAAGTAGTAGATAGTGTTCTCGCCCTCAGTTGTTACATCGAGTGGAGATTCGTAGGGCGCATAATCCGAATCATGGCTTTTGAAAGTGGATTGTAACCCTGAGATCTGATCAGTGCTCGAAAGGCTATAGCTGAGCCCTTTGCCGTAGTAGTCAATGCCTTGGCTGCTATAGCTTGGCGCACCACTAAATGTAATCGCAGAAACTGGTGCAATCCCATCGGCATACACGGGAAATAAAACTTCCCGCTTGGGGGATGCGACCTTTTTAGTCTCTGGATCGACTGCCCACTTTGAGCGAATATAGTTTGTGCCATTTGTGTCAAAGTACATCGGAGAGCCGTCAGATGGATTGGCAGGTGAATCTAAAACAATTGGATCTGAGCCATCTGGATTAGTGGAAATTGAAATGTAGATTGGTAATGCTTTGTTGACATAAATCTTTCCGCCATTTTGATAAAAAACCGACTCGAAGACAGGCTTGGTTGGCTCCTGTGCGTATGTGAAAAATGCTAGTAAAGTGAGAGTTAATATATATTTCATTTGTTAAAGTTTATTTAGTTTTATTTAATCGATAGAAATAGAATTTATAACAGAGTATATGTCTTTATCTTCTAAATAAATTAATTGACCATTTACCCAAGTGGCGGCTACTTGTGCCTGAGATGATGAGCTAGCCCAACCCCCAACAATAATTTGACCATCTTCTGCAATAATATCTCTACCTCCACCAACCCAATAGTTGTCAAAAACGGGGCCACCTGGCAAATCAAATATTTGTCCATTTTTCCAATAATGTGGGGTGATACCAGGTTCATCCGAATTTGGGTTTCCAGCAGAATCAACTGTTCCAATGTGCTGAATATTGCCGGCAACATAAATATCATTTCCTGAAGCATATCCACCTCTGCCTTCTCCTCCATAAATGTTGTCACGCCAAGTTCCACCATTACTACAATCAGTTCTATTGCCAGAGATCCAATATGATGCGGTTGGCACATAACCAACCATGTTGTTAGGCTTCATTGCCATTCCAAAGAATACAGGGGTGTTCCCTTTTAATTTAACCTCATAAATTTCTGCATCACCGTGCTGAGGTTTTGACAAATTAACTCGTTTTGTTCCATTCCAACGCGCTGGTACTAGAACATGATGGTTATTCATGTAATAACCTCCAGTGATTACACCACCATTTTCATTAACAACAATTCCAAACGCTTCTGAATCGGCATTTGTTGTTAAGTTAACCTTTGATCCATTTTTCCAATAACATGAGCCGTTTGCAAAACTTCCTGAAACATAGACATCACCAGAACGAACAAAAATAGAATATGAGTAAGTATCATTACCTTGAAGAATGGTTTTTTCACCATCAACCCAATAGACTGCATCCCAATTTTCATCAAAACCTGTTGCATATACTATACCGTCTTTAACCAAAATGTCTGTTATTTCCCCTTGGCCAAGTATCACTTTGTTTCCATTTACCCAGTAACTGGCGTATTGATTTTCACCATCAATAAAATAACCTCCTGCATAAACACTTCTACCATTTACACTTACATCATTGCTGATGTCTTCAGACGTGCAAGAAAAAATAAATAGAAGTATTGAGACTATAAGAAAGCCCCAAAAAAAATAATATTTTTTCTTCATTTAATTTAGAAAGCGTAAATTGACAAAAATTTAATCATTTTGACTAAATTTATTTTTTTTAAAAAAAATGTCTATTCTATCAAGGAAATTTATTTTAATAACCTTATTTTCAGTAAATACAGAAGTAAATTTTGCCCAAAATAAATATACTTTAATTTCAATGTATGATGATAAAAATTATTATTCTGTCGTTGATGATGGTGAAAATATATTTTTAGGCACTGATAAAGGTATTTATAAAATTGATCCATTAAATAATATAATATTATTTGATAATTTAACAACTGGTAGCATCAACTCCTCTTTAAAAAAGAAAGAGTTAAATATTAAGTTTTTAAATCCTCCTCCATTTGTCCCTTTACAAGACGAATATTTAAATAGTATTACAGACTTGTTAATCAGGGATAAAGATCTATTTATAATCTCTAGGGGTAAACTTTTTGTATTTCGTGAATTGTGGTACAATTTTACTCCATATGAAAGTGTTCGCTCAATTACCAAAAACTATATCGGCAGTTACAGTGGTATATTCAAAGGAAAAGACTTGGTTAATTACCCAACCTATACTAATGGTCAAATTAAAGAGTTTGACGAAGTTACTTTTATTTGCTATGATGGTTTGGTTGAAATCATAAATGATGAAGTAAATTTCATATATGATTACAATCTAGATGACCAGAAATTAGGTAGATTTTCTAATATTTTTAAATTATCGGAAAGCCAATTTATTGTAATATCAAGTAAGGGCATCTATCTATACAATACAAAAAACAATGGATTCAAATTAATTTATGAATCGAATAACTCACCAATAATTCCAATAAGAAAAATTTTTAGAAATGGTTATGAATTTAAAGAGTTTGGATTCTCTTTTGCATATAAGAATTCAATTAATCTGATGAATTTAGAAACTTTTGAAGTTTCAACGTTAACATTTGATCAGTTGGGTGAAAATATCATTGATATTGTCAATAAGGGGTTACACTACTATCTAATTTCAGAACAAAAAAAACTTTATAAATTATCCATAGAATTTAATAATCCAACTGACTCTGAGAGAAATCAAATTGTTGATGTTATCAATCTTGATCAACTAAAACACACGATCGAAATGTTTAATGGATATATAGTGTTGACAGGAAATAATGGTCTATCGATTTATGATACATACAATGAAAAACTGTTTAAAAGGGTGTTAGTAGAAGAGTTTAACAAGGGTTCTGTTTATTTGGACGATAAATCTCTCAAAATAGGAGGTTTATATGGTGTTTATTCTTTTGAAAATTTCGATCTCAATTTCAAAAAAACATTACAAAGTATACCTACCAAATCAAAACCCATTAATTTCTGGATGATCCTTTTCTTTATGAGTCTTGTGTTGATTGGTATCCTCACTTATCTCTACATTTCTATCAGAACCCAAAAAAAATCAGCTAAAAAGAATCTCGTTGATGAAATAAAAGATTATATAGACAGAAATATTAGTGAAATTACAATAAATTTAATAACCGAAAAGTTCAACCTAGATTATAATCAATTATACCAGCTAAACAATGAATTTAAGCCAGGTAAATATATATCCGAACAAAGACAAAAAATTGCAGCTCAGTTAATTAAAAAAGATAAGCATTTAAAAGAAATCGTTGAGAAAACGGGATACTCACAAAGTTATTTAATCAGAAGGTTTGGTATAAAAGAATAATGGTTTTTAAAAAAGTAAGTTTTTGATTTGTATAAATATAGGCAATATCAATGTAAAATATTGAAAACCAATAACTTAAAATCGATTTAGAATTTAAATGACGATTTATTGGTTCGATTTTTCCAGAAAATTTTCAATTTTAAAAGAAAAAAATTCGAACGGCTGATATTAACCCTATTTTACACAAAATGGCCCATTTTGACAGAGTAAATCGAAAAAATAAAAAAAGGGACAAATCTCAAAAACAAAATTTGTCCCGGTGTGTAACCCCGCCAGGAATCGAACCTTGATCTAAAGTTTAGGAAACTTCTATTCTATCCGTGAACTACGGGGCTATTGCAGTGCAAATACCCCAAAAAATAAAAAGTGAACCAGCACAAGATGTGCTGAAAAGGTGTATTCTTTTTCGCGAATCCAGAATTGTACGCCCAACTGTATGGGCAAGGCAACCAAAAACCAACCGATGTAATTTGAGAGGGGTGCAACATGATCGCTAAAGGTCCAATAATCAAAAATGGGTGCAACGGGCTCAATCACCAAGTCAATAAGGACCATCAAAACAGCACCAGAAATAGCAGCCAATAGTTTATTGTTTCTAAACAAAGCATCTCCCATTGCGCCTGTGATAAAACTCAGCATCACCCAATTGGCGCCAATGAGCACTGGAACGCCAAGGATTTTAACCCCTAGGTTTTCGCCATAGGAATAACTGCCAAAAATCAATCCATAGTTAACCCCCAAGATCTCGACCAACATCCCTAATGTAAAGGCCAAAATCGCAGCTCTAGCCATACGATGGTCAGGGTTTTTGAGGTTGACAAACAACAATACAAGCGTAAAAAACAAATTGATGGGTGTGGTTTGTAAAAAGAACTCTCTATTGCCATACAGTATCCCCAAAGCACCACTGATATGAAACAACCAAATCATTGCCACAGAGATTTGTGTGGTGCGTTCTTTTGGTATTAACAACCGTGCGATAGACATACGTTTGGCAATGTTTGCCCTGCAAAAATACATCTTTGCAACTGGACAAAAAAAACCCAGCGTTTAGAGGGCTATTTCTTTTGGTTGTTGATTGGCTGAATTTACTTTGCTAGTTTAAGCGTTGCTTCTTTGTTGCCAGCATTCACCTTTGAAAGATAAACTCCTTTGGAGATGGCTAACATCTAAATTAAAATTGGCTTGCAGAATATTACTGCTTATCTGTTGGGTTGTGCTATAATTTATCGACTGTAAAAAAATAGAAAAATAAAAGGGTAAAAACTATTTCCTTAAGCCGTTTTCACTAGGTCGGCGACAATTTTGGCAGAGAGCAAACACAAGGGAATTCCACCCCCTGGATGAACACTCCCGCCACAAAAATAAAGGCCTGAAATATGACGTGAAAAATTGGGATGGCGCAAAAAGGCAGCCATGCGATTGTTACTCGCTGCGCCATATAAAGCCCCTGTAAACGACGCTGTCTTGTCTGCAATTAAAGGTGGAGTCAGTACCCACTCTTCCTCAATGTGATTGGCTAAGTCAACAGTAAGATTACGATTGAGTTTGTCCAATACCTGCTTTTTGAGTGTTTTGGATAGGGCATCCCAGTCCTGACCTGTGTCGTGGGGTGCGTTGACCATCACAAACCAATTTTCTTTGCCTGCGGGGGCATCGCCATGCACATCTTTGGAAGTGATATTGACATAGACTGTTGGGTCGTCAAAAAGGGTTTTATCCCTAAATATGGCGTCAAACTCTGCTTGATAATTGTCGGAAAAGAAGATGTTGTGTAAATCCAAGTCGGGAAATGATCTGTCGATCCCCCAATAAAAAATCACTGCCGAGCTCGATCGCTCTTGCTGTAAACTTTTCTCAGGTGCTTTTTGCGTGGGCATCAAATGTCGATAGGTAGGCACCACGTCCATATTGGACACCACCACATCAGCCTTGCGTATTGTCCCATTAACTCGTATGCCAGTGGCAAGCTGACGTTCAATAACAATTTCCTCCACAGCAGTGTTGAGGTGAAATTGCACCCCCTTGCGTTTGGCAAGAGCAACCAAACTGTTGGTGACGTCAACCATTCCTTTTTCGGGAACAAAGGTGCCATAGTGCTGTTCGAGATGCTGGATCAGTGTCATCATTCCTGGTGTTTGGTAGGGGTTGGAGCCGTTGTAGGTCGCAAATCGATCATAGAACTGCACCAAATGAGGTTCTTGCAACCGACGCGTATTGACTTTGTGCAGGGTGGTTTCGAGTTCGTACGAAAATAAATGAAGTATCCCTTTCACAGTGGTTTTGTTAAGGTATGTGTCCAGTTTGTGTAATGATTTTTCTAAAAAAATAGAAACCGTTCGGTTGTATTTTTTTTGGGCTTGTTCCAAATAGTTTTGTAATTGATGTTTTGGCACACCGAGGGTATTATCAACTTCCTCCAAAAAACGGTTGTTATCGCCATAGGCATTGAGTCTAACGCCATCTTCCCAGTAGTATTTACACCCAATTTCTTTGCGCTTGTATTGAAAATGATCACGAGGATTTTCGCCAGCAAGTGTAAAAAGCTCATCGACAAAATGAGGCATCGTAAACAACGAGGGGCCAAAGTCAAATCGATAATCGCCCAGCGTAAAAGAGGATAGTTTACCTCCTGGATGTTCGTTTTTTTCAAAAACCGATACATCATATCCCTGACATGCCAAACGAATAGAAGTAGCAATGCCTGCAATGCCAGAACCGATGATGATTACCTTATTGCTCATGTGGCTGGATTGATTGTTTCGCTGATGATTTCAAATCGATTAAACATATCTTCTTTATACCATTTGCGTTCTCTTGTCTTTTTGACAATCGAAGCGTGTGCTTGTGACTCATATGCAAAAGTACGAATCGCTTCGGCGCTTTCCCATATGCTAAAAGTCGCTTGTTGTACAAACGGCCACTCGCCTATGCCTTTAAAAAAACCTACACCTTTGGCTTGTTTTATGGCGCGAGATGCTTGTGGCACATGGTGCCAAAAGTCAAGCAGTCGAGAGGGGTTTAAGGTTGCGCGTGTGATAACCCCAATGGGTTTATTCCCCAAAGGTTTTTGTACCTCAAATGGCGACTGACCACTCCAGTTGCCGTGGGTGTGTATGGGACGTAGAGAATAGATCCGCTGTTCTGCAGATCGATCGAAAAAGGCCTGCAAAACAGCTGCTTTATCAAAGGCTTTTTCTTTGCGCTGCTCATTGTCCCAAACAGTCAGCAATGCATAGGTCGAGAAGTCGGGGCGTAAGCTAAACCCAGCCCCTGCGCCTGTTCCCAACATCTTATAAAACTGTAAACCCTTGCACTGTTGCAAACCAGTATGGGCGCGTTGCATCTGGGTAAATGCCCAAAAACGATGCTTGCTGTATGAAAAAAAATGAAGGAAAACGGCTTGTCTCATCAGCATAAAGATATCATTTATCTGCTTTGGTAGCACTTATTTTTTGGTTTTAAAAAACATATAGAATTTGTAATTTGCAACCCATGAAAAAGATTATTGCCTTTGGAGCGAGTTCATCGATCCATTCCATCAACAAAAAACTGGCAACTTATGCAGCTTCTTGTGTGCCAAATGCCCAAGTAACTGTCCTCGATCTCAATGACTATGAGATGTCCATCTTTAGTGTCGATCGACAAAACAATAATGGCTTTCCAGACCTTGCATACGATTTAAAACAATTGCTGACTGACACAGATGGTATCATCATCTCCTTTGCCGAGCACAATAGTTCCTATGCAGCTGCGTTTAAAAATATCTTTGATTGGATTTCTCGATTTTCAGGTGATATTTGGTACAGCAAACCAATGTTTTTGTTGGCAACCAGTAATGGAGAAAGAGGTGGGAAAACTGTTTTGGAACAAGCCCACAATAGAATCGCTAGAAAAAACCCTTTTGATATTCCTCATTTTTCTCTTCCTTATTTTTCAAAAACATTTGACGAACATCAAGGAATCAATGACGATGCTTTGAAAACGCAATTCCAAAATGCATTGGCAGTTTTTGTCAAGCAGTTATAAGAGCATCCAAACAGCCATTGCAATCATCAGTGCATTTTCGATAAGTGTGGCTTCTGTCATGGGGAGTTTGAGCACAGATCCCAAACACGCACACTCTATCTCCTTTTTGGACAACAACGACTTAACGACTCCTATGGTGGTGATCCCTAATACCGCTACAGTCAGCCATAATGCCAATTGAAGTTCCAAACGAATCAATAACAGAACTCCTAATGACAGTTCCAAAAATGGATACAGCCAAGCGTAAAAAGGAATCGCCTTGGCAAGAGGGTCATATCGTCGAAAACTGCTTTGAAATCCTCTGAGATCTAAGTATTTAAAAAACGAAAAGGTCACAAAAAAAAGACCCATAAAGTTGGGCAAAACGTCTCTGATTACAAATGTTGGGTAGTGGATGATTAGTGTTCCTCCAATCAAAAATAAAAAAATCAATCCCAAAGGGTAAAGTTGTTTGGCTTTTGAAGGTGCAGTTGTAATGTCTTCCACCAGTGCATACTTGAGTGGCAAGACAGCCTCGATTTCATTCACATCAAAAGACTGCTGATAGTGAACCTCCACAGTGCCTGTTTTAAGGTTGGCTGACACAAGATGTACATTGGGAAGTTGCGCAATGGCATGCTCGACAGAGGCGACACATCCTTCACAGGTCATTCCTTCAATATGGGCAATTTGTTTCATCCTTAAAAATTTGGTGCTGTTCTACAACAATGGTTTAGCTAAGTTGAAGCATGGGTACTTGCACAACCAGGAGTTCGGCGTGGGTTTTAGTTTTGATCGTAAGCTTATCTGTTTCCCAAACCCCTATGGCATCTCGTCGAGAAAGGGTTTGGTGACCAACCTCCACTTCTCCTTCAATGACAATCAAATACACCCCGTGTTCAGGGCTTTGCAAAGCATAATCAAAGGATTGGCCTTGATCGGCATCGAGCATGTGCATCCATGCATCTTGATGAATCCAAACCCCCTCATCATCGGCAAAGGGAGACAGGATTTGAAAAAATTCATTCTTTCGGTGCAGGCTGCGAATCGGCAGCTGGTCATAACGAGGTGTAACGTTTCGTTTGTTGGGAAACAGCCACAACTGAAATAAATTGATTTCTTTGTCTGGACTATTGTTGTACTCCGAATGTAGTACACCTGTCCCTGCGCTCATCACCTGAATATCACCTTCACGAATCACTTCCGAATTACCCATCGAGTCTTTGTGTTCCAAATCGCCTTTGAGTGGGATGGTCACAATTTCCATATTGTCATGTGGATGGGTTCCAAAGCCCATTCCCCCTTTTATTATATCATCATTGAGCACTCTCAATGCTCCAAAATGAAGACGATCGGGTTCATACCAACTCGCAAAACTAAAACTGTGGCGTGCTTCCAGCCAGCCATGATTGGCATAGCCCCTTGCGTCAGATGGATGAAAAACGGTTTTCATAAAATTTAAACAATTAAATCGGGGCAATCATGTCTGCTACAATATTCCCTGAAATTAACGCAGGCGGAACACCAGGGCCAGGGACAGTCAGCTGCCCTGTGAAATACAAGTTTTTTACTTTTTTACTTTTGAGTTTTGGGCGTAAAAATGCAGTTTGGGTCAAGGTGTTTGCCATGCCATAAGCATTGCCTTTGTAGGAGTTGTAATCGCTTACAAAATCGAGTACACAGAAGGTTTTGTTGAACAGCACATGCTCCCGAATGGATTGGTTAGTGAGTTCCTCCATTCGTGAAAGTACGATGTTGTAGTACTTGTCTCGCAGCTCCTGTGTGTCTTCCAATCCAGGTGCGATTGGGATCAAAATAAAGCAAGCTTCTTTGCCTTGAGGTGCCATGGTTTCGTCAGAAATGGATGGTAAATTGACATAAAACAAGGGTTCTTTAGGCCATTCGGGTGTGTCGTAAATACTCGATGCGTGTTGGTCAAAATCTACATCAAAAAAGAGGTTGTGATGTGCCAAATCTTTTAATTTTTTATCAATCCCCATATAAAACAAAAGCGATGAAGGTGCAAAGACCTTTTTCTTCCAATACGACTCGCTATACCCTCGTAGGGATGCTTGCAACAATCTTTCTGTGTGGTGATAGTCGGCACCACTGACGATGATGTCTGACCCGTGAATCGTATCACCAGTACGAATACCATATGCTGTCTTGTTTTTTGTAACAATCTCACTCACTGGCGCATCTGTATGAAATCGAACACCGAGTTCTTTTGCCAATGATACCATGGCATTTACAATCTGAATCATCCCACCCTTTGGATGCCAAGTCCCCAGTCCAAAATCGGCATAGTTCATAAAGTTGTAAAACGCAGGGGTTTGTTCTGGTTTTGCACCAAGAAAAAGGACAGGAAATTGGAGGAGTGAGCGCAACTTTTGGCTTTTAAAATCTCTCTCCACTTGTTTGCGTACGTTGGTGAGAAATAACCCAACATTTTTGACTGTTATTGGTGTTACCAATTCTAGCGGAGAGACCCCCGGCTTGTACACCAAATCGTCAATGGCTACATCGTAATTTCGTTTGGCTTGGTTGAGGAAAGAAATCAATTTTTGACCACTCCCCTTCTCTTCCATTTCAAAGCAATCTGCTATTTTTTCGATGCTGCCATAAACAGGAAAAACATCGTCTTTTCCAAACACAACTTGATAGCCAGGATCGAGGCGTTCGAGTTTATAATAATCAGATACTTTTTTGCCAAAGCCATCAAAAAAACGTTCAAATACGTCTGGCATCCAGTACCATGAAGGGCCCATATCGAAGGTAAACCCATCTTGTTTGAACTGACGCGCTCGACCACCAAGGGTGCTATTTTTTTCAAAAACCTCTACATGAAATCCTCTTTTTGCCAAATGACAAGCAGAAGATAGAGAGGAAAACCCAGAACCGATGATATTGACCTTTTTCATGTACTACAAAAGTAGTGTATATACGACAACTCTCAGCTACAATACATCATATATTGTAGAATCTAATTTCGTTTACATTGTCAATGTTAGCTCATCTCCATTGAGGGAAGTGGTAAAGCAATCCAATTGAGTATTTCCACAATCTGTACTGTAAGTGTTCCCTTTATGATTGCATTTAAATGTGCTGTTGTTCAGCAGATCCCACCGATTTCTTTGTCCATGAGCAGGACACCTGTTTGAATAAGCCTGTATGTCAGTGCTGGAAGTACGTAGAAACAATGCTTGAATACCAATGCCAGATCCATTCATCCAACCTCCGACTTCCGCTAACTGAGAAAAATTGGGATGCGTTAAATCAATGGTATAGGTAGAATCGTTTTTGGTATAGCCATTATCAGAACTCCCATTATTGTCTGTTGGTGTTGTGTTCCCATAGCCTGTGTCCTCTTCCAAACTGTCGGCAGAGCAAGCCTCCAAAAAACTCACACCAAAAAAAGCAAACGCCATTGTTGGACACACTTCTTTTAAAAATGCTCTTCGATCTTTCATAGATTTTTTTTTTAAATATATATAAAATTATATGGTTTAATATTTTTACATTAAAAACGATGGTTGAATATCCCTTAAAAATTTGAATATCTTGTACCAATGAAAATGAATCATAAAACGCTTATCAATCGGCATGTCTTACTCCTTTTTCTTTTTTTTGGGGTTTTGCAGGCGCAGATCAATCCTAAAGATGTTGAGATCATTCGCGACAGCTATGGCGTTCCACACATCTATGGAAAAACCGATGCCGATACTGCTTATGGACTGGCTTGGGCACACGCTGAAGACAATTTTGTCACGATACAAAAAGCCTATTTGGCTGGAAATGGAATGCTGAGTCAATGGAGAGGTAAGCAAGGCATTGGTGCTGATTTTATTGCCCAGTTTATCCAAAGTGAGGAGACTGTCGACCGTTTATACCATACCCTAAGTGATGAATTTATAGCTGTTTTACTAGGATATGCAGAGGGGCTAAACAGTTTTGCAAAACACAACCCTGATGAGGTTCTTTTATCATCTTTGTTTCCCATCACCCCAAAAAAACTATTGATTTATTCACAGCTGCAACTCTTTTTGTCCAATCAAGGAGATCGATTTGTAGAGGCGATTGTAAGCAATAGAGTGGCACCCTACAAAAAAACCATTGAGGAAGATGTTCGGGGTTCCAATCTTATCGCTTTAAGCTCGCATAAAACAGGCACAAACGAAAGTTTTTTGGCGATCAATACCCATCAGCCTCTTGAAGGGCCTACATCTTGGTATGAAGCCCATCTGTTCAGTGAAGAAGGGACCAATATCATCGGTGCAACTTTTCCAGGAGCACCATGTATATTGACAGGAGCCAACGAGTATCTAGGTTGGACACATACTGTTAACTACCCTGATAAGGCAGATGTATTTCAATTGGAAATGAAAAACAGAACCACATATATCGTTGATGGAGAGACACACCAACTCGTGAAGAAAAAAGCAAAAATGTATGTTCGATTTTTGGGTTTGCGCATTGCTGTATCTAAGGTTTTTTACGAGAGTATCTATGGTCCAACACTCAGAAATAAGACCGGCGTGTTTGCTGTAAGAACACCCAGCACAACCAATATCAATGCGCTCGAACAGTGGTGGCGCATGAATAAAGCACGCTCATTTTCCGAGTTTTATTCTTATCTAGAGTGGAATGCCCTTCCAGGATACAACATTGGCTATGCCGACCGAAATGATACCATTTTTTATATTTCAAATGGTAAAATCCCAAAACGAGATTCGAGTTATGATTGGCGAAAAGTCGTTCCTGGGAACACCAAAAAAACGCTGTGGAACAGCTATTATACCACCCAAGAACTGCCACAAGTCATAGCCCCAAAATCGGGCTATGTGTATAACGCCAATCACAGTCCATTTTTCTCAACTGCACCTGATGAAAATCCAAATCCAGATGCGTTTGCAAAAGCCATGAATTTTGAAACCTACAACAACAACCGCAGCACACGATTGTTCGATTTGCTTTCGGAAAAAGATACATTAACCTATGAAGATTTTAAGCGAATCAAATATGACCACAGCTTGCCAACACCATTAAACTATAATTATGTTGACTTCAACGCTATTATTGAGATGAACCCAGATGACTATCCCGATGTTGCAGATTTGTTAATGGATATCCAAAACTGGGATCGCGTAGCAAGTGCTGATTCTTTTGGTGCAGGTGCTTTTGCAGTACTCTATTACACGCTTAGCAAATACTATTCTAAATTAGGTCCATCAAAAGTATTTAATAAATTATTGATCTACACATGCCTTAAAGATGCCAAAAAACACCTGTTGAAACACTTTAAAAGGACCAGCATCCGCTTGGGAGATTTTCAAAAACTCGTACGGGGCGATAAAGAACTTCCCATATTTGGACTCCCTGATGTAGTCACTGCGATGAGGGGCTCTGCTCACAAAAACGGAACCATCAAAATCAATCATGGTGAGTCTTATATTGCACTCATTCGTTTTGGTCAAAACAAGACAAGGGTAGCGTCTGTCATCTCCTATGGTAGCAGCAATCGTCCTGACTCACCACACTACAGCGACCAGATGGAAATGTATCGACGATTTGAAACCAAGCCAATGCATTTTGATCGTGAAAAAGTAATGAAAGATGCAAAGAAAATTTATCATCCCAACTGAGTCCATCCCATTCAATTCAGGGTTGAAAATTATATATTAAATTTGCCAAAAATTAAAGCATGATTGTAGAACAAATCTACACAGGATGTTTAGCACAGGGCGCTTATTATATTGAAAGCAATGGAGAGGCTGCTGTGATTGATCCTTTGCGTGAGGTTGAGCCCTATCTCCGGAGAGCTGAGAAAAACAATGCAACCATCAAGTATATTTTTGAAACGCATTTTCACGCTGACTTTGTCAGTGGCCATCTGACCCTTTCCAAAAAAACAAAAGCGCCAATTGTTTTTGGACCTCTTGCTGATCCAGATTTTGATGTGATTAACGCAAAAGATGGACAAAGCTTTCAGATTGGTGATGTAACGATTACTGCGCTACACACTCCTGGACATACCATGGAAAGCACCACCTACTTGCTTAGAGATGCGAAGGGAAAAGATCATGCTATTTTTAGTGGAGATACACTCTTTTTGGGTGATGTTGGACGTCCTGATCTAGCACAAAAAAAGGGTGCAATGACACAGGAGCAATTGGCCGAAACGCTTTATTACAGTCTCCGAAACAAAATCATGCCATTGGCAGACGATATCACTGTTTATCCTGCCCACGGTGCCGGCTCGGCTTGTGGTAAAAAAATGATGAAAGAAACTGTTGATACCCTCGGCAACCAGAAAAAGGTCAACTATGCCTTACGTGAAGACATGACCAAAGAGGAGTTTGTAAATGAAGTGAACGACGGTTTACTTCCACCACCACAATATTTTCCAGAAAATGTAAGACTAAATAAAAGTGGTTACGAGGATATTGATCAGGTCTTGGAAAAAGGAAAAATACCCCTTAGCCCGTCCAAATTTGAAGACATTGCCAATCAGTCAGGAGCAGTGATTTTGGATGTACGAAGTGCTGATGACTTTTCCAAAGGCCATATTCCGAATTCTATTTTTATTGGAATCGATGGAGGGTTTGCTCCTTGGGTGGGTACACTTATTGGTAACACCCAACATCCCATTATTTTGGTAACCCCAAAGGGGCGTGAAGAAGAAACCATAACTCGACTGTCAAGGGTTGGGTTTGACAACACTCTTGGCTTCTTGGAAGGTGGAATCACTGCCTGGACAGCCGCTGGAAAAGACATTGAACAAATTGAAAACATCAGTGCTGCCCAATTGCAAACTAAAATCGAAAATGGTGCTGCTTTATTTGATGTGCGAAAAGAGAATGAATACGATTCGGTGCATATCCCCAATGCAACACTTATACCACTAGACAAAATCAATGAGAGTCTCAATCACCATGCCTTTGAAAAAGCTTTTTACTTGCATTGTGCAGGTGGTTATCGAAGTATGATTGCGCTTTCAATTCTCAAAAATCGTGGCATCCATGGAGGTGTCAACGTTATTGGAGGAATGAAAGCGATTAAAGAAACTTCTATTGCTTTGCAAGAGATGTCTTGCTCAAACTAGTATTCGACCAATTGAATAGTGGTGTGATTTTAATTCTTTTTTAGCAATTCAATACAGTCAATTTACAACACGAAATCGGTCATTATAAATAAGCATTAAACGATAGTTTTTTGGATATTTATTTTGTATTTTTCGAACAAAAATAAAACCACTCAGATGGAACATATGAAAAATTCAAATGGCGCTTCAAAATGCCCTTTTCATGGCGCTACAACACAGCCCAATTTAGGCACCCAAAACAAAGATTGGTGGCCAAACAGTCTCAATGTTGACATCCTTCGTCAACACGACACCAAAAGCAATCCCCTATCGGATTTGAATTATAAAGAGCTTGTAAAGTCACTGGATCTTGAGGCAGTTAAAAACGATATCAAAAAAATTCTGATCGACAGTAAAGACTGGTGGCCAGCTGACTATGGTCATTATGGTCCATTTTTTATCCGCATGACATGGCACGTTGCTGGTACCTACCGAACTGGCGATGGACGTGGTGGTGCTGCAACTGGTGCACAACGCTTTGCACCACTCAACTCTTGGCCAGACAATGGGAATTTGGACAAAGCCAGACGACTGTTGTGGCCTGTAAAAGAAAAGTATGGTAATTCTCTCAGCTGGGCAGATTTATTTGTCGTTGCTGGAAATGTAGCCATAGAGGACATGGGTGGTCCAAATCATGGTTCGGCACTTGGTCGAGAAGACATATGGCATCCAGAAAAAGATATCTATTGGGGCGCAGAAGACGAGTGGCTTGGTGACAATCGCTATGGCGACACCAGACAAGATCTCGAAAACCCTTTGGCGGCAGTACAAATGGGGCTGATATATGTCAACCCACAAGGCCCAAACGCCAATCCTGATCCAGCCCTTTCTGCACAAGATGTGCGAGAAACCTTTAAGCGAATGGCAATGAACGACGAAGAAACTGTCGCCCTAACAGCTGGTGGACATACCTTCGGAAAAGCACATGGTGCTGCCGACGCAGACAAGTTTGTGGGTACAGAACCCGAAGGAGCACCAATCGAAAGTCAAGGCTTTGGATGGGAAAACAGCTATAAGTCAGGCAAAGGAGTACATGCCATTACCAGTGGTATTGAAGGGCCTTGGACAACCAATCCCATTCAGTGGGACATGGGTTATTTAACTCTCTTGTTCAAATACGAATGGGAATGCCAAAAAGGATCAGGAGGAGCTTGGCAGTGGCACCCTGTTGATTGCGAAGAAGCTGATATGGTACCTCAAGTGGATGGCAGTGGAGAAAAGGTATTGCCAATGATGACAACTGCTGATATTTCAATGAAAGTTGATCCGATTTACAGAGAAATCTGTCAAAAATTCCTTACCCATCCAGATGCTTTTGGTGAAGCCTTTGCCAAGGCCTGGTTTAAGTTACTCCATCGTGATATGGGACCTAAGTCCAACTATGTGGCAGGAGACTTTAAAGACGTAGAGTATATCTGGCAAGATCCCGTTCCGACAGGAAAATTCCTATCATCTGGAGAAGAAAATGAAGTGAGAGCCGCCATTACCGCAACTGGGATCGCCAATGCCAAATTGATCGAGACTGCTTGGGCTTCTGCTTCGACTTTTAGAGGGTCTGACAACAGAGGTGGCGCCAATGGTGCTCGTATTCGATTGGCACCCCAAAAAGATTGGGCAGTCAACCAACCCAAGCAACTGTCAGAGGTACTTGACGCTTATGAAAAAATTGCTGCTAAAACAGGTGCCAGCATTGCTGATATTATAGTGATTGGTGGTGCAGTAGGAATTGAAAATTGTTCTAATGCAAAAGTTGAAGTAAACACAGGTCGTGGTGATGCAACACAGGACAATACAGATGTTTCTTCTTTCGAATTGCTCAAACCAAATGCTTGTGGTTTTAGAAACTATATCGAAAAAGAGTTTAGCGTTTCTCCAGAAGAGTTATTACTCGACAAAGCTCAACTCCTTGGTCTAACACCAGTCGAGTTGACAGTTCTTGTTGGTGGTATGCGTGCCATGGGTGTTTCCCAATCAGGTGCTGGTCTATGGGGAGATGGTAAACTGAGCAATCAGTGGTTTAAGCAACTGCTTTCGATGGACATAAAGTGGGAAGAAAATGGATTTAACAGCTATACAGGTATTGATCGAAGCTCAGGTAAAAGTGTCTCTTCTGCATCGAGAATTGACTTGTTGTTTGGTTCAAATTCAGAGTTTAGAGCCATCGCTGAGGTCTATGCGCAAAATGACAACAACGATAAGTTTGTTGCTGATTTTATCGCTGCTTGGAACAAGGTGATGAATGCCGATCGGTTTGATCTGTAAATCTAGATGGAAAAGGCTAAGTTTAGTTTAGTCAATAAAAGCTTTTAACTGTCTGGTTGAATATAAGTAGTAAAAAACATTGCTATTGTACGCCTTTTGATTTAAAAGTATATTCGTAACGTATGCTCAAGATGTGATAGGAAGCGGGCTGCGTGATTCCAACCTCTTTTTCAAACATATATTTAAAGGAAAATGCACTTGCTTTTGAAAATTCCTTTTTTGAACCAAAAGACAAGCGAAACTTATCATAAGCCTCGGCACTATAGATTTCGTCTAACATAAAAAATTCGATGCTTAATCGAGGATCCATTCCCCAATTTGGAATGTTATATCGGGTGGAAAGTTTGTATCGCCAGCGTCTATTGTTCTTTGGATCTATGGTTACAAGCCGTTGTGTTTTAATTTGATGTAGTACCCGAAAGATTAAATCAAAACGGTTAAGTTGGGTTTTTAATTGAGTAAAACCAAAAAAGCGATCATACTTTTCATGTCCTTGTTTTTTACCGACATCATCCAGTCGATCGGAATTACGATAGCCAGCTCCGACATCTAAAAAGGGTTTTAGGTTGTATTGGGCTTGTACTTCAAAGAAAGACATATTGTAAGTTTCTCCTACTGTTTTGAATCTAAATTCAGCTTCGAGGTCTAAATTGAGTCTTTCTGTTTGATTATACTGGATTTGTATAGCATTCCAGCTCTGAAAGCTTTGATTGTCAATTGTAGCCAATTCATCTTGAGCTGATAAAACATGAATAGATATTAGATTAAATAACAATAGAAAAAATCCAATTTTCATGAAACTTGCACTTAAGGACTTATTGTGACGGCTGTGTAAAAATTGTTAGTTCCGCACTATTTTCAATTTGATTAATTTTTTTGATTTTAAAAAAAGTAATGGGTTTACTTATAAGTTGTTCAAGGTGTACTGTCTTTTCAGCAGGTGATAAAGATGAAAATTGATCAAATTTTTGCAAGGTTAGAGAGACAGTTT
>CACNGE010000006.1 GCA_902619855.1 uncultured Bacteroidota bacterium | reverse complement strand
CGCGAATCTACACCAATAAGAGTGACGAGTTTGTGCTGTTGTTCAAATCGCAATACAGCTTCTTGCGAAAAAATAGGTGCAGCAACAGCAACACCTTTCACTTGTTCGAGTTTGACGATCACAGTGTCTGCCATGATAAAGGAAAAAGAATCTACACTGTTTATTTTCAAATCTGGGTCGATGGAACTAGAATAAGAAAGCCCAAAATCGTGAAGTCCAGAAAAAACAGATTGAATCACAAAAAAAGCACAAACAGCAACTCCCACAACAAAAGAGGCAAAGTGATTAATGAGCCGAACAGTGTTGAATCTTGTTGAAGACAGGCGATATCGACGAGCGACAAAAAACGAAAATGACATAATAAGATTAAGACTTCAGGGGGTTTTTGGGATTGTGTAAAGACTGATCGATTTTTTCGATTTTCTGAAGAGAATCATCTATAAAAAACAAGACGTCAGGGACAACACGCAGCTGGTTGCGAATGCGTTTTGCAAGGTTGTTTTTCATTTTACCTCGTTCCTCTTCAATGAGACTTAAAATGTTTTTTGCTTCAGAAAAAGGAAAAACAGACAAATAGACTTTTGCGATTTGAAGGTCAGGGGTTACACGCACAGCAGTGACTGAAACAACTTGTTTTTTCAGGTTGTGCCGATGCAAGAATAGATGAAGAATTTCTGCAAAGTCTTGCTGAAGGAGTGCGTTGATTTTTTTTTGTCGATTTGTCACAATAGCCCAAAAATAGGAATATATTTTTGCCTATTGACTTACAAGCCAATCTATAATTACATTTGACAATGGATCAATTGCGAAAAATCATACATATTGACATGGATGCTTTTTTTGCTTCTGTAGAACAGCTCGACAATCCTGAACTCAAAAACAAACCTCTTGCTGTTGGTGGAGGTTCGAAGAGAGGGGTGGTAGCAGCAGCGAGCTATGAGGCGCGAAAATTTGGTATCAGAAGCGCAATGTCTGGTGAAGTTGCTCGCAGACTGTGCCCTGAATTAATATTTGTAAAACCTAGATTCGCCAGATATAAAGAGATTTCGAAGGTTGTGCACTCTATCTTTTTCAGCTATACAGATTTGGTTGAGGCACTGTCTCTAGATGAGGCTTATTTAGATGTTACCAACAACAAAAAGGGAAACCCATCAGCAACACTGATTGCGCAAGATATACGCAAAACAATTTTTGAATTTACTGGATTAACTGCATCTGCTGGGATTTCAACTAACAAGTTTTTAGCAAAAATCGCAAGTGATTATAATAAACCCAATGGCCAAAAAACCATACCCCCAGAAGAAGTACTGTTATTTATATCAGACTTGGATGTTCGAAAGTTTCATGGGATTGGCAAGGTGACTGCAGATAAAATGTATCGCTTGGGGTGGTATAATGGCAATGATTTACGCAACCAAAGCCTGTCGAGTTTAGAAAAACATTTTGGGAAGCAAGGTCGATTCTACTACAACGTAGTTAGAGGAATACACCTTAGTCCTGTGCGCACAAAAAGACAGCAAAAATCAGTGGGGGCTGAGCGAACCTTTGAGAGCAATATTTCAAGTGAAGTGTTTATGATCACACATCTTGAAAACATTGCAGACGCATTGAAAGTCAGGTTGGAAAAAACAAAAATGAGTGGAAAAACGATTACTCTCAAAATTAAGTACAGCGACTTTGTGACCCAAACAAGATCTAAAACAATACCTTATTATACGTCAGATATATCATTGATTTTGGAGGTAGCGAAAGAACTGTTGTTTCAAGAACAACTTAAAAACTCTGTTAGATTGTTGGGGATTTCGCTTAGTAATTTCAAAAATCCGACTGAAAAGAAAAAAGTAGAGGCGCAATTAAAGCTATCGTTTTAATCAATCTTCAATCACTGAAACGCGCAAGGTGTTGACCATCCCTTTATTCGCTACAGGCATTGCCAACAGGTTTACTAGGCTGTCACCTGATTTGACATAGCCCTTTTCTTTGGCGATAAGGTTGACATCAACAACAGTTTCATCAGTAGAAACAAATCGATCATA
Organism: uncultured Bacteroidota bacterium; assembly: GCA_902619855.1. Classification (GTDB taxonomy): domain Bacteria; phylum Bacteroidota; class Bacteroidia; order Flavobacteriales; family Flavobacteriaceae; genus UBA724. Next base: position 61,368 of record CACNGE010000006.1, on the reverse strand, counting down.
GTAGTGGCATTTTACCCCCCATAGCAAGTTGAGCTGGGTCAAAATCCGACGATTTGGCGTAAAAACAAGAATAGAGGAGTCTGGTCGCCATGCAGAAATTTGGTATGCTGTATATCCACTGTTGGTTAGGGTACAAATGGCTTTTGCTTCTATTTCTGTTGCCATAAGGGCTGCGTGATAGCAAGTGGATTTTGTGATAAAGCGATCATTTTTGTTTTGAGGGGCTTGGCTGTGTTTGTGAATGAGAGGGGATTTCTCTACATGAACAACAATTTTACGCATTGTTTGGATGACTTCGACAGGGTATTTCCCAACAGAAGTCTCGCCTGAAAGCATCACAGCATCAGCTCCATCCATTACAGAGTTGGCAACATCATTGACCTCGGCTCTGGATGGCGTAAGACCCTCGATCATCGACTCCATCATTTGGGTGGCGATTATAACAGGAATTCGAGCTGCTTTGGCTTTGAGAACTAAGTTTTTTTGAATTAAAGGAACCCCTTCTGCAGGAACCTCAACACCCAAATCACCTCGAGCCACCATCAAACCATTGCTATGATCAATAATTTCATCAATATTGTCTAGCGCTTGTGGTTTTTCAATTTTCGAAATGATAGGGATATCAAAAGAGCTGTGTTTTTTAATGAGTTTTTTAAGAGCAAGTAAGTCTTCTTTGTGACGAACAAAAGAGAGCGCAATCCAATCGACCTCTTGTTCGATGGCAAACACAACATCTTTCACATCTTTTTCTGTTAAGGCAGGCAACGACACCTCTGTGTTTGGCAAATTAACACCCTTGTTTGACTTTAGAGGCCCTCCCTGAACCACTGACGCAACAACCTCTGATTGACCATCTGTGGAAGTCACTTCAAAAATCAATTTTCCATCGTCCAACAAGATTCGCTCTCCTGCTTTGACATCTTTTGGAAAAGACAGATAATTCATATACACATAATCGGCAGTACCCTCTTCTATTTTTTTGGTTGTAAATGCAATGCGGTCGCCCTTTTCCACAACAACACCATCTTTCATTTTGCCAATTCTTAGCTTAGGTCCTTGCAGGTCTGCCAACACCCCAACATTAAACCCAAGCTCTTTGTTGAGCTCACGAATCAATTCAATGCGTTGTTTCGCTGCCTCAAAGCCAGCATGAGAGAAGTTGATTCTAAATATATTTACCCCTGCAACCATCATGTCTTTAATGGTTTCACGATCTGAACTCGAAGGACCTAACGTTGCTACAATTTTGGTTTTTTTGATTTCTTTCATCTTAAAAGCTAAGTTGTTGTTTTAAGTGTATTACATGTTCTGGTAGTGAGTAGCAAGACTGTACATCGGGGAGCTGTCCTAAATTTTTTTGAACATCTTCGGACCCTTTTACACCAACAGAAAGCAGATAATCAACCCCGTTGAGTTGTTTGAACAAGTAACGAGTTTCAGCGGTGGAGAACAGTTGACTTTCAGTGTTGGGCGAATCCATTGTTTTCACTTTGTTTCGAATCAAATGCCAGTGAATACCTTCTTTTTTTCTCTGATAGCTGAAGATAGGGAACTTTTGTCCTACTTGTTTTGAAGCATAGTCTTCTGGACGACGACGCAAGAGAACGGAAAAGATATTATTGATATGATACGCCATTTGATAGTCAGGAATTGGTGTGTGAATACATATCCAATCATCATCAGAGTTATCGATAGACAGCGAAAGAGTATGCTTGATCATCATTGCTGTTTGGTTAAACAAATATACAACTGTTCGTGAGTAGAATGGCAAAAAACAGAAGACATTACAGTTGGTTTTGTTTTTTTTCTTTCATTTGGTTGGCAAACTTAAAATAAGCTCTTTTGGACACTTTTTCTGCAGCCTTTTTTTTGTTTGATGCGCGAGCCGATGCAACAAGTGTTTTGTCGACAAAGAGCTTGGCTTTAAACATGAGTTTGTTTGCCCCAGAGTCCTCAAACACATCATATTCATAGGTCATTTTTTGCTTTTGAAACCAATTGACCAAAGTCCCCTTGTAGCTTATTACACGACTTTTCAAATCATCCAAATCAATATATGGCTCAATTATTTTTGTCTCGACAAAAGAACGGCACTTCAAAAACCCACCATCCACAAAAACAGCTCCAACCAAAGCTTCAAAAATATTTCCATGAACATCATCGCCATAATGATTTTTTTCAGTTCTAGACTGAAGTAGAGGATACAAATTAAGTGACTTGCCCACATGATTTAAAAACTCTCTACGCACAATTTTGGACCTCATCTGCGTCAGAGTTCCTTCATCTGCGTCAGGCATTTTTGAAAACAGATAATTTCCAATGATTGTTCCCAGAACCGCATCTCCAAGAAACTCTAAACGCTCGTAGTTTATTTTTCTTCCATCATCATCGATTTTTTCTAGCGATCGATGGGTAAAAACTCGCTCGAAAAGGTAAATCTTCTTTGGAGTGTACCCAATAATTTCTGAAATAGTTTTCTTGAACGATCGTTGGGGCTTGGACTTTTTTAGAAGCGAAATCAACCCCATATCAAATTATACAAATTTACGCATTACGACACATGCATTATGCCCACCAAATCCGAAGGTGTTGCTCATTGCAACATTGACATTTCTTTCCTGTGCCTTGTTGAAGGTAAAGTTTATTTCTGAGTCGATGTTTTCATCTTCTGTGAAGTGGTTGATTGTTGGCGGAACAATACCATGTTGAATAGACAAGATGGTTGAAATTGCTTCCACAGCACCAGCAGCACCCAACAAATGACCAGTCATAGACTTGGTTGAGTTGATGTTCATGCTGTACAGATGGCCTCCAAAAACCTTTTTCAAAGCACCAGATTCAGCCACATCACCAAGAGGGGTTGAAGTGCCATGCATATTTATGGCATCTACCTCATTGGCACACACATTAGCATCTTTGAGTGCGTTTTCCATGACAAGTGTAGCGCCAATCCCTTCTGGGTGAGGAGCTGTCATATGATAGGCATCTGCAGAAAGGCCACCACCAACAATTTCACAATAGATTTTAGCACCTCTTTTTTGTGCATGTTCTAAGGTTTCTATCACCAAAGCCCCAGCGCCTTCTCCTAACACAAAACCATCACGATCTTTATCAAAAGGGCGAGAAGCGGTTTGAGGATCGTCGTTGCGAGTGGAAAGGGCATGTAGGGCGTTGAAACCTGCAACACCAGCAATAGTGATACAAGCCTCTGAACCACCACAGACCATTACATCAGCATGACCCAAACGGATATAGTTTAGCGCATCAATAAGGGCGTTTGCAGAAGAGGCACATGCTGAAACAGTTGCAAAATTAGGACCCTGAAAACCATGCTTGATTGAGATCATTCCAGGCGCAATGTCAGGGATCATTTTCGGAATAAAGAATGGATTGAAACGAGGAGTTCCGTCGCCTGCTGCGAAATTGAGAACCTCATTTTGAAAGGTCTCCAATCCACCAATACCTGCACCCCAAATAACGCCAACGCGAGTTTTATCTAGCGATTCCAAATGGAAACCAGCATCATCAATGGCTTCATCACTAGCAACCATTGCATATTGGGTGAAGCGATCCATTTTACGAGCTTCCTTTCGATCAAAATGATCGTTGGGATCGTAGTCTTTTAACTCGCATGCGAATTTAGTTTTAAATTTTGAGGCGTCGAAATAACTTATAGGAGCACTTCCACTTTTTCCAGAGATCAAACCATCCCAATAAGCTGGAATCCCATTTCCTATAGGAGTTAACGCGCCAAGACCTGTTACGACAACGCGTTTATTCTGCATAAATATTTATTTTCCGTCTTCTATATATTGGACTGCTTGTCCAACAGTGGCGATGTTTTCAGCTTGGTCATCGGGGATTTGGATATCGAATTCCTTTTCAAATTCCATGATCAGTTCAACAGTATCCAAAGAGTCTGCACCCAAATCATTTGTAAAGCTAGCTTCAGAAACAACTTCGTTTTCGTCAACACCTAGTTTATCTACGATTATGGCTTTTACACGTGATGCAATATCAGACATATAAGAAGTTTTAATGTTAGTTGGGGGCAAAAATAAGAAAAGTTTGGCTCTATTAACTCAATCCGAATAAAATCTTACAACTCTTTTAAAATTCTGATCCATTCACATCTGAAACACACCTAATAAATATGTAGATTTGTAAAGCGAACAACAACGATGTCCAAACATCACACAATTTTGATTTTTGCTTCTGGATCAGGAACAAATGCCGAGCAAATTATTCGTCATTTTTCTCCTATGACCAACGTAAAGATTGCAGGGGTTTATACCAACAACCCCTCTGCATTTGTCGTCGAACGAGCCAAAGAACTCAACGTGTCGACATTTGTTTTTAGTCGCGAACAACTCAACGATCCAAACGCATTGTTGGCAGAGCTGAAAGACAAAAACCCCAACCTTATTATTTTAGCTGGGTTTTTATGGAAAATACCACCTCATATTGTTGATGCATTTCCTGATAAAATAATCAATATTCATCCATCTTTGTTACCAAAATTTGGCGGAAAAGGAATGTTTGGCCGCCATGTTCATCAAGCAGTGATTGATGCAAAAGAACTAGAAAGTGGAATAAGCATTCATTATGTAAACAGCCAATATGACAAGGGGGCTATCATCTTTCAGGCCAAAACAGCAGTTGACCCCCAAGAAACCCCAGAGAGTTTGGCACAAAAAATTCACAATCTTGAATACCGACACTTTTCCGAGCAGATTGAAAAACTACTCATACCAACAGAAAAAAGAGTGAACCTATATACCGATGGAGCTGCGAGGGGTAATCCAGGACCAGGAGGATATGGTTTAATTTTGGAGTGGGAAGGGACCCCCTATAAAAAAACCTATGCTCAGGGTTATATTCATACCACGAATAATAGAATGGAGCTGAAAGCTGTGATCAAAGGATTGCAGCTATTGAAACAATCGCCACTTGATGTTGTTGTGTACACGGACTCTAAATATGTTAGCGAAGCAGTTGAAAAGAAGTGGGTATTTAGCTGGGAGAAAAAAAAATTTAAAAACAAAAAAAACGCAGACCTTTGGAAAGAATTTTTAGAACAGTATCGCAAACACAGGGTTCGAATGGAATGGATCAAAGGACACAATCAACATCCACAAAACGAGAGTTGTGATAAAATGGCAGTTGAAGCATCAAAAAAAACAGAGAGTCAAATCGAAGACGTTGGATACCAACAAAAAGAATAAATATGCAGAAAAATAAAGTATTAGTTGTAGGGACAATTGCTTTTGACGAAGTCGAAACACCATCTGGATCAAGCGGGAAAGTGATTGCAGGATCAGCCACATACATCTCCTTGGCGACCTCTCTATTTGATGTAGAACCTGCAATTGTTTCGATCGTAGGTAGAGACTTTCCTAAAGATTATCTTGAAGAGTTGGCTGACAGAAATATCAATATGGAAGGGGTTGAGATCGACATCACTGGCGACACCTTTTACTGGAAGGGACGATATCACAAGGACATGAATCGTCGAGACACTTTGGTCACAGACCTAAACACCCTAGCGAACTTCAACCCAATCGTACCCGATGATTTTAAGAGCCCCAAAGTTGCATTGTTGGGGAACCTCCATCCAGACATACAAGAATCTGTGATCAGTCAAATCAACCCTCAAAACACGACAATCATTCTCGACACGATGAATTTTTGGATTGAGAGAACATGGGATGAACTGATGCAAGTGGTGTCTAAGACAGACATCATCACCATCAACGATGAGGAGGCTTTTCAAATGACTGGCAACACCAATATATTGTCGGTTGCAAAACAAATAAGTGACATGGGGCCTTCTTATGTTATTATTAAAAAAGGAGAGCATGGAGCGCTGCTTTACCATCACGACCAAACTTTTTTGGCACCTGCAGTAATATTGGACAATGTCGTTGACCCTACAGGGGCCGGCGATTCGTTTGCAGGAGGGATGGCAGGGTTTTTGGCAAGTCAAGCCGAACTGAATTTTGAAGTGTTAAAAACAGCAATGGTGTCTGATCGTGGTAAGGAATTGCTGTTGGGTTATGGCACCACGATTGACCTGGGAGCTGGTTTATATGACTACGATGGATTTATCGAGTGTTTACTCCCAAAACAAGGAGCGATCAATCCCCTTGAACCCAACCCCTTTGTCTCTAGATGGGCAACCAATGTTGGGGTCTTTCAGATGAGTGAAGAAGTCGATTATAACTATGTGTTTACGCCCCTTCCTTTTATTTGGTCATTGACAACCGCTGCTGCCAAAACCTATACTGCTGTTGATGTCAAGCTTGATAATAATGCCAAAAAAAATGCCCTCATCAAAGAAATACAACGCATCATTGGATCTGGATTTGAAGTCATTGAAAAAGAAGCGCTTAATCCTGCACTCTACAGAATGTTAAAAACCGAGCGCATTGCCATTTATTTAATTCTTTCCCTTGTGCTTACAATCGCCTTGTTTAATGTGGTTGGTGCCATTGTGATGATGGTTTTGGACAAGCGCAATCAGCTTCAAACGCTGCTGGGAATGGGTTCATCAATCAACGAAATACGTCAGATTTTCTTTTATCAGGGTCTGCTGCTCAGTGGTATTGGTGGATTTTTTGGGTTGGTTGTTGGCATTGGTGTCGTCGTTGCACAATCGATTGGTGAATTTATACTTGTGCCAGGAACACAATTGCCATATCCAATTTCATTTTCAATTGAAAATCTGTCAGCCTTACTGCTAATATGGGGGATGCTTAGTGTTGTAGCTGCTTGGATCGCATCTGCTGTCGTTCGTTCTCAACTGTTGCGCTAAATCGATACTTCTGCCTCTTGAAAATTAGACGCAACTCGATCAAACACTTCAAACACTTCAGAAGCTTTATCTAAAGTAACCATCTGTAGGCGATATTCTTTGAAGTGGGGAATCCCTTTAAAATAGTTTGTATAATGCCGGCGTGTTTCAAAAACTCCCAGCTTATCCCCCTTCCAATCGATCGACATTTGTAAATGTCGTCTTGCCATTTCAACGCGATCTATAATCGTTGGTGGCGGGAGGTGTCCATTTGTTTTGAAATAATGTTTTACTTGCGCAAAAAACCAAGGGTTTCCAATGCTTGCACGTCCAATCATTGCGCCATCTAAACCAAACTTGTCTCGCATCATCACTGCTCTTTCGGGTGTGTCAACATCGCCATTTCCAAAAACAGGTATTTGCATCCTTTGATTGTTTTTTACCGCTGCAATTGAATGCCAATCTGCGTCCCCTTTATACATCTGCGCCCTTGTGCGGCCATGAATCGAAATGGCTTGTGCACCTACGTCTTGCAATCGCTCGGCAACATCAACTATTTGTATGCTGTCATGATCCCAACCAAGTCTTGTCTTGACTGTTACAGGAAGTTTTGTCCGCTCTACAATTGCTTTGGTCAAGGAAACCATTTTTGGGATGTCTTTCAAAATTCCTGCGCCTGCACCTTTACAAACAACCTTTTTGACAGGACAGCCATAATTGATGTCGATAATGTCAGGATTGGTTTTTTCAACAATGTCCACTGCTTGCAACATCGAGTCTAGGTTGGCGCCAAAAATCTGGATTCCTATGGGTCGTTCTTTTTCATAAATATCGAGCTTCATCATGCTTTTTGCTGCATCACGAATAAGCCCCTCGCTAGATATAAATTCTGTGTACATCACATCTGCTCCTTGCTCCTTACAAAGCGCTCGAAATGGTGGATCACTGACATCTTCCATAGGTGCCAATAGCAAGGGAAAAGAACCCAATTCAATGTTTCCGATTTTAGCCATTATTGGCTTGTTTGTGGATAGCGTTTGTCGAGAGTGTTTGCAATGTCTTCATCAATTATCGCATCAACTGCGCCATCGTTCAAAACATAAACCCTTGGTGGGCTTTCGCCTATTAAATCAAAAAAGGTATTGACGTCTATTTCAACATAAGGAAACGAAGTGTTTGTCATTTGCTCAAACTGTTCTACTGTTGTTTCTCCTTCTTTAAAATAAAAGGCATAAACGTTTGGTAGCTTGTGTGTTTTGTTCATTTTTCCGAGTTCGACACTCAATTCTTGACAGTGCTCACAGTCCAAATTGAGAATCGCAACCAGCTTTTCTCCTGATGACAAGTCAGTTCGGCCAACACTGCTAAAATTGGTGTATTGATTGACTGGGAACTCGCTCTGATCAGGAATCGGTAAAAACACCCACATACTTGTAATAATGATCATCGCACCACCAAAAAGAATGGTTTGATTTGTTGCTTTTGAGGGACTTTTGATCCAAAGCCAAACAGACACAGCCAACATCAATATATTTTTTGCAATCGATTCGGCAGGTGACATAGATATCATCTCTCCAAAACAACCACAGTTTTCGTTATCTCCAATCGCCCATAAATAACCCAAATGAATGGTAAACCCAATCAACATCAGACTGGCAATCGCCATCAGTTGTTTGGTATAATAAGGCAATAGCATCAGTAGGCCTAAGGCAAATTCAAATCCTATCAGAAAACGGGCTGCGTGTTGGGCTTGGCCTCTACTCGACAACAACCCTTGATCAATCAATGTGATTTCAAAAAACCCAGGTCCCACAAACTTTGTGTATGCAGAAAAGATAAACACGATTCCCAAAAGGATGCGAAAGGCACTTTGCAAGCTTCTCATAAACTCAATTTTCCCCAAAAATAATCTTTATTCACATTTGCAGGGTACAATTAAGTATCTTTGTTATCCTTTTGGTTCGTAGATGAAGCACATTCGTAATTTTTGCATTATTGCCCATATTGACCATGGTAAAAGCACTTTGGCCGATCGTTTGCTCGATGCTACTGGAGCTGTTACTGAGCGTGAAAAACAAGATCAACTTCTTGATAATATGGATTTGGAGCGTGAGCGAGGTATCACAATCAAGTCTCACGCCATTCAGATGAATTATGTTTTGAATGGTCAGGAGTATGTGTTTAATCTCATCGACACCCCTGGTCACGTTGATTTTTCCTATGAGGTTTCTCGATCCATTGCAGCTTGTGAGGGTGCGTTGCTTGTCGTAGATGCTGCACAAAGTATTCAAGCGCAAACCATTTCGAATTTGTATTTGGCACTCGAAAATGACTTAGAGATTATACCTGTGCTCAACAAAGTTGATTTGCCTTCTGCCAACCCAGAGGAGGTCACAGACGATATTGTCGATCTGTTGGGATGTAAAGAAGAAGAAGTGATTCATTGTTCTGCAAAAACAGGCCTAGGTATTGATTCGATCCTTGAAGCGATCGTCAATCGTGTGCCTGCACCTGATGGTAATAATCATGCGCCCTTGCAAGCATTAATTTTTGATTCTGTTTATAATCCTTTTCGTGGGATAGAAACGTATTTTAGAATTATGAGTGGTCGAATTTCAAAAGGAGATCGCATCAAATTTATGGCCACTGGTAAAGAGTACAACGCCGATGAGGTGGGTGCACTCAAGCTCAAGCAAGAACCACGAAAGCACGTCGACACAGGTGATGTTGGCTACCTTATCACAGGGATCAAAGAGGCAAAAGAAGTGCAAGTTGGTGACACAATTACTTTGGCAGCCACACCCACCGACGCACCCATTGAAGGCTTTGAGGAGGTCAAGCCAATGGTTTTTGCTGGGATATATCCTGTTGATACTGAAGAATATGAGGAGTTGAGAAACTCGATGGAAAAACTACAACTCAACGATGCGTCTTTGGTCTTTCAGCCCGAAAGCTCGGCTGCACTTGGGTTTGGTTTTCGATGTGGTTTTTTGGGTATGTTGCACTTAGAAATCGTTCAAGAGCGACTAGAGCGTGAATTTGATATGTCAGTGATTACTACTGTTCCCAACGTATCCTATCACGCCTTCACCAAAAAGAAGCCTGACGAAATTGTATTGGTCAACAACCCAACAGATCTCCCCGAGCCTTCTGTTCTCGATCATGTAGAAGAGCCTTTTATCAAAGCATCTGTCATCACCAAAGCAGATTATGTTGGAAATGTCATGAGCTTATGTATTGAAAAGCGAGGGCAAATCTCCAACCAAACCTATCTGACTCCTGAGCGAGTGGAGTTGTCTTTTGATATGCCTTTGGCAGAGATTGTTTTTGATTTTTATGATCGTCTAAAATCTGTCTCACGTGGGTATGCCTCTTTTGATTATAGTCCTATTGGCTTGCGCACATCCAAGCTAGTGAAAGTGGATATCTTGCTCAATGGCAATGCTGTTGATGCCCTTTCAGCCTTGGTGCATGCTGACAATGCCTATACACTAGGAAAGAAAATGTGTGAAAAGCTCAAGGAGTTGATTCCAAGGCAACAGTTTGATATTCCGATTCAAGCAGCGATTGGCGCAAAAATTATTTCGCGCGAAACAGTCAAGGCTGTTCGAAAAGATGTAACTGCCAAATGTTATGGTGGGGACATCACTCGAAAGCGAAAACTACTTGAAAAGCAGAAAAAAGGAAAAAAGAAAATGCGCCAGGTAGGCAATGTCGAAATTCCACAACGAGCGTTTATGGCTGTGCTTCAGTTAAACGACTAAGTTTATAATCACCCTTTACAATCAAAATTTATTTAGTACTTTTCAAGTGAAATGAAAAGTAAGACAACACTTATACGCACATTGAGTTTGCCTTCTGCCATTGCCATCAGTATTGGTGGGATGCTCAGTGGTATTTTTGTTTTGCCTGGTGTTGCTTTTGGCATCACAGGGCCATCTGTTTCATTGGCTTTTTTGGTGGCAGGAATATGCATCATACCTGCTGTTTTATCAAAAGCCGAGCTGGCTACTGCTATGCCCAAATCAGGAGGTACTTATGTCTATATCGATCGTGCCTTTGGTCCCCTTTTTGGGGTTGTCTCAGGTATAGGCCTTTGGTTGTCATTACTACTAAAAAGCGCATTCTCCCTCGTAGGGCTGAGTGCCTATTTATATGTGTTGGTCGAACTGGATTCACTCTACACCACTGTCGTGGCAATTGTCTCCCTACTTCTTGTGTTGGTGTTAAACATATTTGGTGTAAAAAAAGTAGGTAATGCCCAACTGGCTATTGTTGGTGTAAGCGTCACCTCATTGGTTGTGCTGATTGCCCTTGGGTTCAACAGCGTTAGTGTTGTTCCGCCCACCGATTTTTTGTCCGACGGAACACTCGGTTTTTTTAGTGGTGTTGCTTTTTTATACATCTCTTACGCAGGTGTAACCAAGATCGCTGCCATTGCTGGTGAAATCTCAAAACCAGAAAAAAATCTACCCCTAACCATGATTATTTCACTACTGCTTATCATGGCTGTTTATGTTTGTGTATCGATGGTACTTGTCAATTTTATTGATGGTGATACACTCGCCACTGACATCCGACCAATTTATACTGCTGCTGCCGAAATCGGTGGGCCAATTGCTGGATACATTGCAGGGGTTGTTGGAGTGATGACACTGCTCTCTATGGCAAATTCTGGATTGCTTGCCTCTTCACGATTTCCGTTTGCAATGGCACGTGATGCCGCTTTACCTTCGATCTTTACCTCGATCAGTAAGCAATATATGACTCCTGTTTTTTCGATTGTTGTCACTGCTGTTGCGATTGGGTTGGCGATTATCTTTTTAGATGTGGTTAAAATCGCAAAGCTCGCCAGTGCCTTCAAGGTCTTGATGTTTGTTTCTGTCAACCTAGCTGTGATTGTTTTTAGAGAAACCAACGCCCAGTGGTATCGTCCCAAATACAAATCTCCGCTCTACCCTTTTGTGCAGGTTTTCGGTATTCTTAGTGGTTTGTTTCTTCTGGCTTTTTTAGGGCTTCAAGCGTTGTTGTCAGTGTTGGCTGTCTTTGTCATTGGTTTTTTAGTATTCCTTGCCTATGGGCGAAAAACAAATCGCAGTGGGTTGTTGTCCAACTATGGGATCTTCTCTTTTCTGTTTCGTGGAAAGCGAAGTGGATCGTCTGATATCAGTCTCGAACAGGAAGAAGTAATTGAAGGGGTTTATAGTTCTGATTCTCAAATCGTTGTGCCTCTGCTGGGTGACGAAACCTCACCTGAAATGATTGTCGAGGTTGCCTCTTCTATCAATCCAACAAACAGTATTAATGCCATCAACATCATAGAAGCACCTGACCAAACGTTTTTGGAAGGTGTGGATTTGGTGACACCCAAAGACGAGTCTGTCAAACGCCGAATCTTATCCCTCAAACAAACGAAAAATACCAATGTTACTTTTGAGAGCTTGCCAACTCACGATGTTGTAAACACCATCAAAAACATTACTTCTGTTCAAAAGTGTGAGTGGTTGGTGATGGGTTGGGGTGGTCGAGAAAACGCAGGTATTTTGGTTCGAAATCCTGTGGGATGGGTCATCAAAAATATCAATGCTAATCTTGGTTTATTTAAGGATAATGGTGTTCGGAACATCTCAAAAATTGTTCTAGCTGTTAGGCCGGGTCGCCAAGGGAATAAATTTATTCGCGTGGCAGATAATATTTGTAAATACTACGGCGCTAGCTTAACGTTGTTGAATGTCATTAGTAAAGATGCGTCGAAGAGTCAAGAGACAAAACTTCACGACAGTAACAAAGAATTGTTGAGGAGTTTTTCTCGTGAAGAAGATAGTTTGGTTATTCGAAGCAACGATGTGGTTGGGGTTATATCTGAGGTCTCTGCCAGTTATGACTTGCTCATTATTGGTTCTCAGGAAAAAAGTGCTTGGTATAATGTATTGCTTGGTTTAAAGTCTGACCGATTTGTCAAAAACTCGGTTTGTTCTGTATTGCGTTTAACCATAAATGAATAGGCATGAACCTTTTTCCTATCAATGCAGGTCATTTTAAACTTGACGGGGGTGCTATGTTTGGGGTGGTTCCCAAGTCCTTATGGCAACGCACCAACCCTGCAGACAAAGACAACTTAATTGATGTTTGTGCCAGATGCCTTTTGATTGAAACTGGTGATCGTTTAATTTTGGTTGATACAGGAATGGGCAATAAACAAAGTGATAAATTCTTTAGCTACTACAAACCCTGGGGTGAAGATAACCTCCTTGATTCCATCACCAATGCTGACTTTCACCCCAACGATATTACAGATGTGCTGTTAACACATTTGCATTTTGATCACTGTGGTGGTTGTTTTACTTGGAACAAAGATCACACCTCTTTTGTGCCTGTGTTTCCAAACGCAGACTATTGGTCCAACGAATCCCATTGGCAGTGGGCAACCAACCCAAACTCTCGTGAAAAGGCTTCTTTTTTAGATGATAACCTTCGCCCGATTGAGGAATCTGGTCGCTTGCGATTTATCGAAAAAAGTAAAGAAAACCCCTTAGGTTTGGAGCTCCTTTTTGTCGATGGTCATACAGAAAAACAAATGCTACCTGTACTTGATTGGAAAGGCGAAAAAATCGTTTTTATGGGTGATCTCATCCCCACCATTGGGCATATTCCTGTACCCTATGTAATGGGGTATGATGTAAGGCCCTTACAAACACTTGTAGAAAAGGCCGCTTTTTTGGATCTTGCTGCTGAAAAAGATTATTTTCTTTTTATGGAGCATGACCCCAACACCCCTTTAATTAAAGTACACCAAACAGAAAAGGGTGTTCGTTTGCAGTCAAGTCATCAATGGAACGAATTTTTTTAACTTAAATCTTATTTATGAAATATCTCATCTTTCTTTTTTGTGTGTTTTCTGTCGCCCAAAACCCCTATAGAGGCTATTGGCAACAAGAGGTTGACTATGTCATGGACATTCGTATGGATGTGGAAACATATCGATATGATGGCACACAACAACTGCGCTATACAAATCACTCATCTGATACACTTTCAAAAGTATTTTATCATCTGTATTTCAATGCTTTTCAACCTGGTAGCGAAATGGATGTTCGTTCAAGAACAATCAAAGATCCTGACAGTCGTGTAGGGGATCGAATTTCGAAACTGTCGGCTGATGAAGTTGGTTTTTTGCATGTCAATGATCTTGTACAAGATGGAAAAGCTGTGGCTTATGCTGAAGAAGAAACCGTTTTGGTTGTTGAGCTTGCCACGCCTCTTTTGCCAGGTGAATCAACTGTGTTTGATATGGTGTTTGAGGGTCAAGTACCTGTACAAATTCGTCGAAGTGGAAGGAACAATAAAGAAGGGGTTGATCTGTCGATGACGCAGTGGTATCCTAAAATGGTTGAATATGATAAAGACGGTTGGCATCCCAACCCTTATATCGGAAGAGAGTTTCATGGGGTGTGGGGTGATTTTGATGTTTCCATCACTATTGATCGCGACTATGTGATCGGTGGTACAGGATATCTTCAAAACCCTGAAGAAATTGGACATGGGTATGCAAAAAAAAATAAGAAAACAAAAGCAAAAACACTTACTTGGCATTTTATTGCGCCTATGGTGCATGATTTTGCTTGGGCTGCTGATCCCGATTATATACATGATATGATATTGGGGCCAAATGATATTGAGCTTCACTTTTTCTATCTCAACAACCCTGATATTCAAGACAATTGGAAACAACTACAGGCAGATACTGCTAGGATGTTGTCATTTTTTAATGAAAATATAGGTGAATATCCTTACAAACAATATTCTGTCATCCAAGGTGGTGATGGTGGTATGGAATATCCGATGTGCACCCTCATAACAGGTGAACGAGAATATAGCAGTTTGTTTGGGGTAACAGCTCACGAGTTGGCTCACAGTTGGTTTCATCATTTGTTGGGAACAAATGAAGCGAAATATGCTTGGATGGATGAAGGGTTTACTTCTTTTTATGATATGCTTTGTGAAGCAGCTGTTTTGGGAACAGAAAATCCATATTCAAGTTTCTATGATCGTTACTTTAAGCTTGTCCAATCAGGATTAGAAGAACCACTAACAACACATGCCGACAGGTTTCAATATAACTTTGCATATGGTGTTGGGAGTTATTCTAAGGGGGCTCTATTCCTCGCTCAACTCGAGTACATTATGGGTGCTGACAAACTTATGAAAACGATAAAAAGATATTATGATGAATTTAAGTTCAGCCACCCAACACCGAATGATTTTAAACGAATCGCTGAAAAAGTTTCGGGTATGCAGCTTGAGTGGTATCTCAACGATTGGGTTCGCACGACCAATACGATTGATTATAGTGTGCAAAAGGTAGAAGAAAAAGGGGGGAAAACAACTGTTGTCTTAGAGCGTATTGGTAATATGCCGATGCCTGTTGAAGTGTATATTGAAATGAATGATGGCTCTTTTGATTATTACTATATTCCATTGCGTATGCTACGAGGGGAGAAAGAGTTTGTAAACCAAACAGTCACAACGATAGATGACTGGGCGTGGGCGATACCAACATATACCTTTGAAATAGACAATGATTTGGATGATATAAAATATATTCTTATCAATCCAGATGGCCTCGTAGCTGACGTGAATCCTAAGAATGATGTTTATTATAAAGTTGAGTAATGTACTCTTTTCCAAAAAAACTTCGTATCACAAATGACACGCAACTTCAAGAGTTGTTTGCATCAGGAAAATCCTTGTCTTTTGGGGGGATAACCTTAAAATATATCAATAAAAAAAAGGAGTTTAAGATAGGTTTTTCAGCTCCCAAACGACTGCATCATTCTGCTGTTACCAGAAACTTGATCAAACGCAGAATGCGTGAATCGTTTCGATTGCAACAACAATTACTGGGACCTTCCTTTAATGGCATCGGATATTTTATTTACAATGATGAAAAAATTAAAAGCAGTCAAGAAATTTATGCTGCTTTAACCCATTTACTTATAAATTGGAAAAATTCCGATACATAGCAATATGAGGAATTCCATCTTCTAAATATGTGTCACCGTGTGACACAAAACCATGCTTTTGATAAAGTTTTTCAAGGTGGTATTGAGCAGAAATTTTAATTTCTTTATCTATACCTATCGCTTGAATTGATTGCTGTACAAGTTCATCACCTAAACCTAACCCGCGATATGTTTGTTTGATCACAGCTCGACCAAATGAATATTCTTCAAAATAATCTCCTGGTTTAAAAAGTCTACTATAAGCGATAAGTTGATCGTTTTCATACCCTAACAAATGATTTGCTTTAGCGTCTTTACCATCGATGTCTTGATAAACACAGTCTTGCTCAACAACAAAGACCTCAGATCGCAACGCCAGTATGGCATATAAAACCGCTAAATCGATTTGATTCCAATCATACAGTTTCCAATCGAGTCTCATTTATTTATTTTATCTATTCTTTGTTGATGACGACCACCTTCAAAAGGGGTAGATAGAAAAAGGTCAACCATTTCTTTTGCTTCCTCTAGTGAAATAAATCGTGCTGGTAAACTCAGGATATTTGCATCATTATGTTGGCGTGACAATAAGCAGATCTCTTTATTCCAGCACAAGGCAGAACGAATATTTTCATGTTTGTTTGCTGTCATGTTTGCACCATTTCCACTACCGCATATAATGATGCCTATGTCTGATTTATGATTGGCAACGTCTTCTGCAACAGGATGAATGGTGTCTGGGTAATCCATACTATTATCATCATTGGTTCCATGATTAATAACAGTATGACCTTTATTGGTGAGATAGCTCAAAAGCTCTCGTTTGTAGACTGTCCCTGCGTGATCGTTTCCAATAGATATTTTCATGACTGTGGTTTGGTATAAAATTAACTAACTTTCTGTTGATAGGTATGTTGATAAAACAACTGTTGTTAACAATGTAAAAAACAAACTACTAATTGCTTGTATTTATTCTTTTTAATATACATTTTGTAAACAGTAAAAATCGGCTTATTAACAGCCAATTTAAGAAGTAGAATAGACGTTATCATACAAATTAACAAGCTATTATAATCAATAAAATAATTTAATTTTAAAATGTTTTATAATGATAATATAAATACAGTTGATAAGTCATTTTTTGTGTATCAAATCGTATAGGTTATTATTCTAAATTGCATAATCTAAATCATGAAAAAAAAGACTACGACAAAAGATATAATTCTAAATGTTTTACTTCAACAAAATGGGAGCCCTTTAAATTATAAACAAATCTGTAGTAGGTTGTCTGTTCATGATCCTAGTAGTAGAAATCATATCTCAAAAACACTAAAAAAATTATCATCAAAAGGAATTATTAAAGAAAAAGAAAGAGGTAAATATTTCATTCCTTCCCCTTCTCATCTTCACGAAGGAATATTAGATGTTAATAGTCAAGGGAATGGGTACATTATTTCAGAGGAGTTAGACTATGATGTATTTATCGATAGACGTCATTTTAACAAAGCTTTTCATGGTGATACAGTGTCCTTTAAAATCACAACATCTAGAGGAAAACGAAGAAAGCAAGGTGTAGTCGTTAACATTATAAAGAGAAAACAAACGCATTATGTTGGTGTAATCGAAAGCTTTAATGATGTGTTTGCTGTTCAACCCAAACAAATCAATATTCCTTTTTTATTATCAAAAGACAATTTGGGTGGAGCAAATCTAGGTGACTGTGTGTTGGTTTCAATTCAGGAATGGAAAAGAAAATCAAATTATCCTCAAGCAGTTGTAACGGAAATTTTAGGAGTACCTGGCACACATGAAACAGAAATTCATACGATCATGGCAAGTCATGGATTGCCCTGGAAATTTCCAAAAGAAATAGAAGAACAATCTTTCATTTTAAATGCTTCCATTACAGCACAAGAAATATCATCACGTCGTGATTTTAGAGAGATACTAACCTTCACAATTGATCCAAAAAATGCAAAGGATTTTGATGACGCAATATCATTTCGAAAAGTAAAAGAAGATCAATATGAGATTGGAATTCATATTGCAGACGTTTCACATTATGTACAGCAAGGAAGTGAGCTCGACAAGGAAGCATACAAACGTGCAACCTCTATTTATTTGGTCGATCGTGTGGTTCCGATGCTTCCAGAAAAACTTTCTAATCAAATTTGCTCCCTTCGTCCAAAGGAAGAAAAACTTTGTTTTTCTGTTGTTTTTAAAATGTCAACTACAGGGAAAATGATATCAAAATGGTTTGGAAAAACAGTTATTTTATCAGACGCTCGCTTTGCTTATGAAGAAGCACAACACATCATAACCTCTCAAACAAAAACGATACCTAAAGAGATATCTCTATCAAATGATGAGTACACTGTGAGTGATGGTATTTATGAAGCCATTCAAGTTTTGCAAAACATTGCATCGATTCGAAGAAAAAATCGCTTGATTGATGGCGCTATTAACTTTAATAACCAAGAAGTTAGATTTGATTTAGACAGTCAAAATAATCCTACAGCAGTGTTGATAAAAGAAAGTAAAGAAGCCAATTACTTGATAGAAGAATTTATGCTTTTAGCAAACGAATATGTTGCAAAGCATATTGGAGAACAACAACAAACCTTTCCTTTTGTGTATCGTGTTCACGACGAACCAGACGAAGAAAAATTAGCCCAATTTACACGAATTGCTTTTGGATTGGGGTATAAATTGAACTTAAATTCACCTAATTTAATTGCAAAATCAATTAACAAATTACTCAAGCAAATAGATAAAAAACCTGAAAAGAACTTGCTAGATACTTTAGCGATTAGGAGTATGAGTAAAGCGATATATACTACACAAAACATTGGTCATTATGGTCTCCATTTTGACTATTATACACATTTCACTTCACCCATACGTAGGTATCCAGACATCATCGTTCATCGCTTATTGCAACACTATCTGACAGAAAAAAGCATACCTAAAGTAGATGAGTTAGAACATCAATTAAAGCACTGTACAGATCAAGAAATACTCGCAACCAAAGCAGAACGTGACTCCATTAAACTCATGCAGGTAAAATATGTTTCAAAGTTTATCGGCACAACGCAACAAGCAAGCATTTCAGGGGTTACAGAAAGAGGAATATTTATTGAGTTAAGCGAAAGTAAATGCGAAGGATTTGTTCGCATACAAGATCTTCAAGACGACTATTTTTATTACGATCCTGCTCAATTAAAGATGGTTGGTCAACAAACAAAAAAGGAGTATCAATTAGGAGATCAGGTTTATGCTAAAATACTAGCGACTGACTTAATAAAAAGACAAATTGATTTGTCGATTGTGGATGATTAGATTTATGTAATTTTGAAAAAACACCCAAATGAATAAAATACTTATAACCCTTCTTTTTTGTTGCTTATATGCCAATGGACAAAAAAAGGCTATTGGTGATTTTAGTGAACTTATTATCAGAGATGGTTTGCATGTGACGCTGATAAAATCTGAGACAAACGAGGTTGTGATCACAAGCGAAAACGAGCAAGGTATAACGCTAACCAACAAAGATGGTCAGCTAAAAATCAGCATGAAACCTGTGGAAGCACTCAAAGGTATTGATGGTAATATCGAATTGTTTTATAAAGGTAGAATTAACAAAATTGATGTCAGTCGAGGTGCATACCTTTCAACATTAGATACAATTGTCACTCAAAACATAGATGTTATTAGCCGAAAGGGTGGTGAAATAGAGTTAGCTATGGATGTAAAAAACGCAAACTATGCTGCAAAAACAGGTGGTAAAATCATTGTGAAAGGTCGGGTAGATCAACAGTATATCCACATATCATCAGGAGGTGTTGTAGATGCTGAGCACACATTGTCTAAAAACACGTCAGCAAAAATACTTTTTGGTGGTTCTTGTGATATACAAGCCACAACCCTTTTTGATTTGACAACACGTTTTGGTGGTGTTGCACGAGTGTATGGAAACCCATTAAAAACAGTTCATAGCAAAACTCTAGGCGGGTCTATTATCTTCTCAAAAATCACAGAATAAATGAACGACGTTCTTTCTGCACTACCTTTTTCGGTCTTGTTGATATTTGCAACAGGGCCACTATTTTTTCTTATTCTAGAAACAAGTATATCAAAAGGAATTAAACCAGCATTCCTAATTGATCTAGGAGCAGTTTTTGCAGATGCTGTTTTTGTTACAATTGCTTTTCTAGGGACGAAATCACTATTAGCAGACATCAAAGACAACCCAAACTTGTTTATTTTGGGTGGGGTGTTGTTGCTTGTTTATGCTATTATTAGTGTTATTACAACTGTAAGAAAAAAAGATGAAATTATAGAAAATGAGCATATCGAACCCAAGGGTTTTCGCCTTTTTTCGTATTTCTTAAAAGGGTTTTTTCTAAATATCATCAACATTGGAACTTTTTTGTTTTGGCTTGGATTGCTTGTTTCCATTGCTCCAACACTTGAATTAGAAACAACCCGCATCATTGTTTTCTTTTCAACAGTGATGATTGGCTATTTGGTTCTTGGTTTTTTCAAAATTGTATTGGCAAAACAGTTGAGCAAAACTCTTACACCCCCAGTGATTTACAGTCTAAGAATGTTCGTTTGTTTCTTGCTTATTGTTTTTGGAATATACTTCATCTACCAAGGTGTTTATGTACCAGACCCCGATGTGTTATTACCTTCAATAAAACAGTGGAATTAAAAAAGAGGCACCGAGCGGATTCGAACCGCTGTACAAGCTTTTGCAGAGCTCTGCCTAGCCACTCGGCCACGGTGCCAAATTCAATGGCAAAAGTAAGCTATTTTATACAACATATTAGCTGCTAAGCAGTCAATAGCACAGACACAGATTGAACATCCCCCCCGATAGGTGGGTTTATTTTGGTTACACGCACCTTCACTTTCTTCAAAGACGCAACCTTCGACTTGATCTGATCAACAATCCTTTGTGCCACATGCTCCAATAGCTTTGAAGCAGTCTTCATTTCTGAAACAACAATCTCGTGCAGCAGCACATAATCAGGGGTATCATTCAAATTATCTGTTTGTGCAGCAACAGATAAATCAGCGTCAACCCACAGATCCACACGATATTCGCTGCCAATGATCGTCTCTTCTTTCATACAACCATGATGGCTGTAAGTCCGAATATTTTCTAAATAAATTTGGCCCATATTTATTTTTAGCAAAGATAATAAACAAAGGTTCCAAAGCGAGTGAATTAATTACCTTTGCAAACAAATTAAGCTAAGTGAACCCTTCGAAAAATTTTATCGAACACATTATTGACGAAGATTTGCAGCAAGGACTCCCACAAGAATCCTTGCGATTTCGATTTCCACCAGAGCCAAATGGGTTTTTACATATCGGTCACGTGAAAGCGATATGTGTCAATTTTGGACTCGGCCAAAAATATAATGCGCCTGTAAACCTTCGTTTCGATGACACCAATCCTGCAGCTGAAGAACAGCTTTATGTAGATGCAATAAAAAATGATATTCAATGGCTGGGCTTTTCTTGGGACAATGAGTGCTATGCATCTGATTATTTCCAAACACTCTATGACTGGGCAGTCGATTTAATCAAGGCTGGAAAAGCATACGTTGACTCACAGCCCTCAGAGGATATAGCAAGCCAAAAAGGAACTCCAACTCAAGCTGGTGAAAACAGCCCTTATCGATCGCGATCAATAGACGTAAACCTTCAGCTATTTGCTGAAATGAGGGAAGGGAATCATAAAGAAGGAACGCATGTTTTGCGATACAAGGGAGACATGGCAGCATCCAATATGCTGTTGCGCGACCCTGTTATGTATCGAATATTGTTTCAAACACATCACAGAACAGGCGACAAGTGGTGCATATATCCAATGTATGATTGGACGCATGGGCAGTCTGATTATATTGAAAAGATATCACATTCTTTGTGTTCGTTGGAATTTAAACCTCACAGAGACTTGTATGAAGCATTTCTAAACGATGTGTATGGATCAGGACTAGCACCCAAACAAAGAGAGTTTGCAAGGCTTAATTTGAACTATACTGTTACAAGCAAACGCAAACTGATGCAGCTTGTTCAAAACAATAATGTTTCTGGCTGGGACGACCCTAGAATGCCAACCATCAGTGGTCTGAGAAGAAGGGGCTATACACCAGAATCATTAAAGAATTTTATTCAAGCAGTAGGTGTTGCCAAGCGCGAGAATCTTATCGATGTTTCGCTTATGGAGTTTTGTGTGCGTGAGGATTTGAACAAAAAAGCACCACGAATGATGGCTGTACTCAACCCTTTGCGTGTAGTGATTACCAACTACCCTGAGGATAAAACAGAATTACTAAAGGCAGAAAACAACCCAGAAGACCCAACAGCTGGATCAAGAGAAGTTCCTTTTTCCAAAACAATCTTGATTGAGAAAGAAGATTTTAGAGAAGAGGCAAATCGTAAGTTTTTCCGATTAAAACTAGGGAATGAAGTACGCTTAAAAAATGCTTATATCATCAAGGCAGAATCTGTTGAAAAGGACGAAAACGGAACGATAATAACTGTTTTTTGCACCTATGACCCTTTGAGTAAAAGCGGTAGCGGTACAGAGGAAAGTCAACGTAAAGTGAAAGGCACTTTACACTGGGTTTCGCAAAATCACGCACAAGAAATACAGGTACGAAACTACGACAGACTCTTTTTAGACCCTAACCCAGATGGTCATAAAGACAAGCCGTTTACGAGTTTTTTAAACACCAATTCTCTCAACGAGCAGCAGGCATTCATAGAACCAAACATCGAAGATGCTGTTGCAGGAAAGAGTTATCAATTTCAGCGAAAAGGCTATTATGTTGTAGACCCCGACAGTACTCCCGACCAAATTGTTTTTAACAAAACAGTTGGATTGCGCGACAATTGGTCTATAAATAACAAGTAGTTATTACTCGCTCTTTTTGGTGTTTTCGCTTTCTTCTCTTTGCTTCTTCATGGCCTCACCTATTTGATTGCTGGCAGTAAAGGACGCTACCATATTGTTTAGCATTTCTGAACCAGCTTGAGGCGAGTTTGGCATCAAAATCAAATTACTATTGCTCGCAGACCCAACAGACTGAAGGGTATCATAGTGCTGTGTAACAACAATCAAAGCAGAGGCTTCTTGCGAGTTGATATTAACACCATTTAGCACCTTGACAGAGTCTTCCAAACCACGTGCGATCTCACGCCTTTGATCAGCAATCCCTTGCCCTTGCAAGCGTTTGGATTCTGCCTCTGCCTTGGCCCTTTCAACAATCAAAATACGCTGTGCATCCCCTTCAAACTGTGCGGCAACCTTCTCTCTTTCGGAAGCATTAATTCGGTTCATAG
This sequence comes from uncultured Bacteroidota bacterium, assembly GCA_902619855.1. Taxonomy (GTDB): domain Bacteria; phylum Bacteroidota; class Bacteroidia; order Flavobacteriales; family Flavobacteriaceae; genus UBA724. The sequence continues at coordinate 38,214 of CACNGE010000006.1, read as the reverse complement.
AGTCTTTCACCTGCCCATCAGGGTCGATGTCAGTCACAAGAGTTTTTATAATATCAAACCCATAGTTGAGCATTGAATCATTCAACTCTGACTTCACAGCAATTGCGATATCATCTTTTTTCTCAAATACATCATCCAAAATCATTTTTGGAACTTCAGCACGAACGACATCAAACACATAAGATGTGATTTGGTCCTGTGGAAAGTCGAGCTTGTAAAAAGCATCAAATACTTTGTCCTTGATGACTTTGTATTGCACAGATACTTTAATTTTTACAAAAACATCGTCTTTTGTTTTTGTTTCAACAACAACATCCAGCTGTTGTACACGTAAACTCACTCGTCCAGAAACGCGATCGATGATTGGAATTTTGATCTGTAAACCAGAATGTCGAACACTGACAAACTTTCCAAAACGCTCAACGACAGCAGCGGACTGTTGCCGAACGATAAAAAAGGTACCAAATAGTAGGACAAAACCAAGAAACCCAAGGATAGAATAGATGATAATTGACATGATAAATTGTTTTTAGATTCAGACGTAAGATAAAAAATCTTTAGCTGATTTCCATCAACGCAATGTTTATTCGGTCAATCACCACTCGAGCGCCCAAGGTATGTGTCAACTGCAACAAGTCTGGCCCAGTTAATGAACCAACGAGCACTAATCGAAGAGGCCCCATCAGGGCACCAATTCCGGTGCCAGCACCCTCGGCAATGGATTGTAATAGAGATTTGAAAGCATCGGTTTTTAAATGATCTTCATTGACGAGACGTTCTGCAACAGTTTGCAGAAGTGTTGCTGTGTTTTCTTTCCAAACCTTTTTGATCGCTTTGGAATCGTATTCATCAGGCGCTTCGAAAAAGATTTTTAGAGCTGGCCATAAGTCACCAAGCAACACAACTCTTGGCTGCACCATTTCTGCCATTGACAGTAGTTTTTCATCTGTTAAATAGGTTTGGGTATGTCGCTCAACTTCAGCCTTGCATAATTGAGCAAAGGAGCTTAGTGACAAGGCCTGTATGTGTTGTTGATTAAACCACTTATTTTTTTCAGGGTCAAAACGAGCACTTGCATGATGAACCCTATTTAAATCGAAAAGCGAAATCATTTCTTCTATTGTAAACACCTCTTGCTCGTCGCCATTGTTCCAACCGAGTAAAGCTAAAAAGTTTACAACAGCCTCGGGCAAAAAGCCAGTTTCCCGATACCCTTTCATTTCTTCTCCCCACTGTATAGGAAAAACAGGAAAACCTAATTGATCACCATCTCTTTTGGATAATTTCCCTTTACCATTAGGTTTCAAAATCAAAGGCAAATGCGCAAAGGAAGGAGTAGTCCAACCAAAAGCATCATATAGTTTGATGTGCAAGGCTAGTGATGGTAACCACTCTTCACCTCTTATGACATGAGAAATCTTCATCAGGTGGTCGTCCACAACATTGGCAAAGTGGTAGGTGGGGAACCCATCGCTTTTATATAAAATTTTATCATCAAGCAGTTTACAATCTACATCAACATTTCCTCGAATGATGTCGGGACAACGGACAACTTCATCATCACCATCATTCCACATCAAAAAACGAATGACATATGGCGCACCACTTTTGATTTTCTCACCGGTCTCTTTTGCGCTTACACTCAAACTGTTTTTAAGCTTTAGTCGATTGTGCCAATTATATATAAATGTTTTCCCTTTTTTCTCGTGTTCCTTCCTGTGAGCATCCAACTCTTCGAGCGTATCAAAAGCATAATAAGCCAAGCCTTTATCTATAAGGATCTGTACCCATTTTTCATAAATTTCATTGCGTTCACTTTGGTGATAAGGACCTAATGAACCCTCATGTTTTGGGCTTTCATCTGGTACAATTCCTAACCATTCTAGTGCCGAGTAGATATATTCCTCAGCGCCTGAAACAGTGCGTTTTTGGTCAGTATCTTCAATGCGCAACAAAAAGGACCCATTGTTTTTTTTGGCGTACAAATAATTGTATAAAGCGGTTCGCACCCCCCCAATATGAAGTGGGCCAGTGGGGCTTGGCGCAAAACGAACACGAACAGAATCTGCCATTTAATTTTTTTTGTAAAGATATCGTCTAATGACGACAACACGAAACGCATGCAAGAGTTGTATAAATAACACAAAATCAACATGTTAAATCAAATTATTCTTTTCTGTATTGACTTGCAATAGCGTAAACACCTACCTTTGTTTCGTGGAACACATTACAATTAGTGCACAAAACGATTTTGAGCTGAGCAACGAAGCTTCTTTTGTTACCTGGCTGAAGCGATCTGTAAAAGAACTGCAAATGAATGTAGGCGAGATACACATATCCCTAATGAATGACGAAGGCTTGTTGGAGATCAATAAAAAGCACCTAAACCAGTATGATTATACAGACGTCATTACTTTTGATTATTCCACTCAAAATACCATCCATTGTGATATTGCTGTATCAACAGACCGAGTTTTGGAAAACGCTCATAATGAGGGTGTTAGCATAGAAAACGAACTCGCAAGAGTGATGATTCATGGCATTTTACACTGTGTTGGATTTAACGACAAAACAGAAGATGATAAGCAAATAATGCGCAGCAAAGAGAACGAGTTACTAAAGCTGTTCCACGTGGAACAAAAATCTACACCAAGCGATGTTTAGCAATAAATACGACGTTATTGTAGTTGGTGCAGGACACGCAGGCTCTGAGGCCGCCGCCGCCGCCGCCAACATGGGTAGCAAAACTCTTTTAGTTACGATGAACCTTCAAAACATTGCACAAATGTCTTGTAATCCTGCAATGGGTGGCATCGCCAAAGGTCAAATCTTAAGAGAAATCGATGCCTTGGGGGGCTATAGTGGTATTGTAACTGACCAAACAGCTATACAGTTTAAAATGCTTAATAAATCGAAGGGCCCTGCAATGTGGAGCCCAAGGGCACAGTCAGATCGTATGCGTTTTGCAGAACAATGGCGATTACTATTGGAAGAAACAACCAGCGTCGATTTTTATCAAGAGATGGTTACTGATCTTCTTTTTGATAAAGATCGTGTCTGCGGGGTAAAAACATCATTAGGATTAGAGATTTATGCGAAGTCAGTTGTGTTGACAAGTGGCACTTTTCTCAATGGCCTTATTCATATAGGAGAAAAGCAATTTGGTGGTGGTCGTGCAGGTGAAAGCGCATCCTTTGGCATCACAGAACGCTTGATCGAAAGAGGGTTTGCATCAGGACGAATGAAAACAGGCACCCCACCACGTGTCGATGGACGATCGTTAGATTATTCAAAAATGATCGAGCAGCCAGGAGACGAACAGCCCAGTACTTTTTCTTATCTCCCAACCACTAAACCTTTGCAAACGCAACGTTCCTGCCACATGACATACACCAACCATGAGGTTCATGATCTGCTACGTGAAGGCTTCGATCGTTCCCCTATGTTCAATGGAAGAATTAAAAGTATAGGCCCTCGCTATTGTCCGTCAGTTGAAGACAAAATCAATCGATTTGCTGACAAAGACAGGCATCAAATTTTTGTAGAACCAGAGGGGTGGAATACAGTTGAAGTATATGTAAATGGGTTTTCAACATCCCTTCCTGAAGACGTTCAATTTCGAGCGTTGACAGCTGTTAAGGGGTTTGAAAAGGTAAAGTTCTTTCGTCCAGGATATGCGATTGAATACGATTATTTTCCTCCGACCCAACTAAAACACAGTTTGGAAACCAAACCAATTAATGGCTTGTTTTTTGCAGGCCAAATCAATGGCACTACAGGTTATGAAGAGGCAGCGGCACAGGGGCTAATTGCAGGCATCAATGCACACCAGTATCACAACAAAAAAGAACCTTTTTCTTTACGTAGAGATCAAGCATATATAGGGGTTTTGATCGATGACCTTATCACCAAGGGTACTGAGGAGCCTTATCGAATGTTTACCTCAAGAGCAGAGTACAGAACTTTGCTACGACAAGACAACGCCGACACACGCCTAACGCCTTTATCGCATAAAATAGGTTTAGCAACAGACGAAAGGCTGCGAGTGATGGAGAGCGCACAAGATCGCGCAAATCGTCTGATCCATTTTTTAAGAAAAACAAGCATACAGCCAGATCAAATCAACCCTATTCTTAATAGCAACGAAACAGCAGAAATCAAACAATCAACTAAGTTGGCAAAGATTTTATCTCGTCCTCAACTTACAATTAACGACCTCACTTCTGTTACACCATTGGCAAACTTTTTAGCGGAAAATGAACCCAATCAAGAGACTTTAGAACAAGCAGAAATACAGATCAAGTATGCTGGCTATATAGAAAAGGAAGAAGCCCAAGCAAAGAAATTGGATCGCCTTGAATCGATTAAGATCCCTGATGGGTTTGATTACAATAACATCCAATCAATTTCTACAGAGGCACGTCAAAAACTTACAGAAATACAACCCAAAACCCTATCCCAAGCCTCAAGAATTAGTGGCGTTTCGCCTAGTGACATCAGTGTTCTATTGGTCCACATGGGGCGTTAGGTTCCACGTGGAACATCAAGCTAGAGACAATGAAAAAAACAGTTTGTATCGACCATTTAGTCACAGGAGAGACCTTTGTGCTGGAGCCTGATCAGAACTATGAAATCTTACAAACCACTCCCCAACCAAAACAACTTGATCGCTACTACAACCACCCAAACTATATTTCTCACAAAGTAAAAGGAAGGTCTTTATTTTTTGCTTTTTATGCTTTGTTGAGACAATTAAATCATAAGTACAAAATAAAATTGATTCACAAGCACATGTCAACTAAAGGAAAGCTATTAGACTTTGGCGCTGGGACAGGTTCTTTTGTGAGGTTTGCACAAAAGAAAGGATGGGATGCGGAAGGGTATGAGCCCATTACCAATGCACACAGTTCCAAAGCATCGTATGTAAAAGAATGGATCAAAGTTTCATATTACAATGCCATTACAGCCTGGCATGTTATTGAACACTTACCCAATCCTAAAGCTTTTTTACACCAAGCACACGATTTATTGCAGATAGACGGAAAGATGTTTGTGGCCTTGCCAAACTATAAGTCGTGGGATGCTAAAAAATATGGCGCCCAATGGGCGGGCTATGACGTGCCGAGGCACCTTTGGCATTTTTCTCCAAAAGGCTTTATCGATCTGAGCGAGGATTGTGGTTTTGTTATTGAAAAGACCTATCCACTTGTATTTGATGCTTATTACCTTTCATTGCTTTCAGAAAAAAACAAACAATCTAGCTTTGCTTGGCTAAAAGCAATTTGTGCAGGATGGCGTTCAAATCAAGCCGCAAAGCACGATCAAAACCATTCTTCTGTCATTTTTGTCCTAAAAAAAGAAAATAAAGGTGTTTAAGGACATTTTGTTCCAATAAAGGATGTGTATATCAAAAAATGCGAGATATGCGATTAGAAAGGACCAAAAAAAGAGGTTGTTATGGCGCCAAAATAGGGGCTTTGTGAATTTGTCGCGTGAGCTTAAGCGACAGATCAGAGAAAACCATTTTTGCGTTACCGTTGCGTTCAATGTGGGCGTAAGCAGACTCTAACTCACTGATAATCAAATGAATATTGCCATTGTGTACATACTTTGCAAAACGGTTTAGATCAAAAGTACTTTGAGGCTTATAGGTTGCTAATTCATCAAGATCGTACTGAATCAGCAAAGCGAGGCGAAACAAATCAATGCTAAACAACAAAAATTGCTTTTGTGTCTCGCGACCAACCTGTGCGACCTTTTGGCTCCAATTCATCAATTCCACAACAGAACCTTTGTTCTGCTTTGCCTTAAACGCTGTACGCACCCAACTTACAAACCACTCTTCAAAAGGAACACCATCAGCATTCATCATATGCATCGCTCGGCTCAATTGACCATTTGACTGTACACTCAAAGTTTTGGCCTGTTCTTGAGTTGCGCCATTTGCGACCAAGGCCTTAGATATCTCAGCATCAGTTAACAGCGAAAAATTGATAAGCTGGCAACGAGAACGTAGTGTTTCCAGCACACGATCTTCATGGTTTGAAATAAACACAAGTAATGTTTTTTCTGGAGGCTCCTCAACCAGCTTTAGCAACTTGTTTGCAGCCGCAGCATTGAGCTTGTCAGCTTGCCAAACAATGACCCCTTTCCAGCCACCTTCATACGATTTTAAAGACAGTTTCTTTGTGATTTCCTCAGCATCCAACACTCCAATTTGACCCTGTTTATTTTCAACCTCGATTTGTTGATACCAATCAAAAAGAGTTCCTGCTGGGTTTTTTTCGACAAACATTCGCCAATCTTCAAGGAAAAGTGTTGAGGATGGTTTTGATTTTACCTTTGCGTTCGCAGCGATAGGAAAAACAAAATGGAGATCTGCGTGTGCAAGACGATCAAATTTCAGATCACAAGCAGATGAATCGGAGTCCTGACAAAATATAGAACGCATAAATGCGATTGCAACTCCAAGCATACAAACACCCTCAGGACCAACAAACAATTGAGCATGTGGAACACGCTCCAAAGAGACACTTTCTCGAAGTGCGTTTATTTGTGACTTGTGGCCATAGATTTGATCAAATCGCATATTCAAAGATACATATTCATCTTCTAAAAATACAGCACTGAACAGACAGAAAAAAGAACAAGAAAAACGTACATTTGCAGCCATAAATTACCACATGAAAACCATAGATAAAACCAGTTTTGCAAACAAGAAAGTATTGATCCGAGTAGACTTTAACGTTCCATTGGATGACAACAAATCGGTAACAGACAACACCAGAATTATAGCAGCCAAACCAACAATTGATAAGGTTTTGGCAGATGGTGGAAGCTGTGTGTTGATGAGCCATCTAGGCCGACCAAAAGGCGAGGATGACAACCTATCACTTCGTCACATTGTTGCTGAAATAGAAAAGGTATTGGGGGTTCAAGTTCAGTTTTCAAACCAAACGACAGGAACAGATGCCGAACAGATGGCAAAGGCACTACAACCCGGTCAAGTGATGCTGCTCGAAAACTTGAGGTTTTTTAACGAAGAAACCAAAGGAGACAAACAATTTGCACAATCACTAGCAAATCTAGCAGACGCATATATCAATGATGCGTTTGGAACAGCGCATCGCGCACACGCTTCAACAACAACAGTTGCCCAATTTTTTCCAACATCAAAATACTTTGGCTTACTGTTGGCAAAAGAAATCAATGCGATTGATCGTGTGATGTCGTCTGGAGAAAAGCCAGTGTTGGCAATTCTTGGCGGAGCAAAAGTGTCTTCAAAAATTACGATTATTGAAAACATATTAGACAAAGTTGACCATCTTATTTTGGGTGGCGGAATGTCTTTTACTTTTGCCAAAGCAATGGGTGGAAGCATCGGAAACTCCATTTGTGAAGATGACAAACAGGAGTTGGCTTTATCAATCCTATCGATTGCAAAAGAAAAGGGTGTTCATGTTCATTTACCAAAAGATGTGGTTGCAGGCGACAGCTTTTCAAACGACGCAAAACAACAAGTGTTTCCCATTGATCAAATTCCTGATGGATGGGAAGGGATGGATGCAGGACCTGAAACAATTGCTGCTTTTGCAGACGTGGTGTCTAGCTGTAAAACGATTTTATGGAACGGCCCTGTAGGTGTTTTTGAGTTTTCTCATTTTTCCAAAGGGACAATTGCTTTGGGTGAAGCGATTGCAGCAAGCACAAAAAACGGATCCTTTTCGCTTGTTGGTGGTGGGGACTCTGTAGCTGCAGTGAAGCAATTTGAGATGGAAGATCAAGTCAGTTATGTTTCTACTGGCGGAGGCGCTATGCTTGAGAGCTTGGAAGGAAAAACACTGCCAGGAATAGCTGCGATTTTGGCTTAGTTTTTGGTTGTTAATCATCATGAAAAAAAATCTAACCCTTCTTTTTTCTGTATTGATAATGGCCTCTTGTCAGACCAAAAAAGGCACACCCCTTGTTCTGTCCTCGAATGGAAACATCAACACAATTACAGTGGTGATGCCCAATCAATTGTGGCAAGGCGCTATCGGACAAACTGTTAGAGACATGTATGCTTACCCAGCGGAGGGTTTGCCTCAGCAAGAACCCTTGTATGATCTCAAGCAAATACCCCCAGAGATTTTTACTGGATTTGCACAGTCAAGCCGAAGTGTATTATGGATTGGTATTAGCGACCAAACCAATGTTAGAATTGATAAAAACACCTATGCACAACCCCAAACGATAGCAGTGTTTACTGCGCCAACATCAGAACGATTGACAGAAATCATTATATCTCAGTCCAACAAAGTCATTGAAACAATTCGCAAGCAAGAGCGTATCGAAAGATTGCGAAGAATTAGAAAATCTACTTATACAAATCATGGGCTGGAGAAAAAATTTGGGATTTCTCTCACAATGCCATCTGCTTACAATACGCTCAAAGAAGGGGAAAACACCATTTGGTTTCAGCGAGAAATACAAAAAGGTCATGTTAATCTACTGGTTTTGACTACCCCTTATGACGAAACAATAGTTTCCCAAAAAAACCTTGAACAAATTATCTCTAAGCGGGACTCTATTGGAAAAGCGTTTATCCCAGGGCGATTGCCCAACAGTTATTTGATTACAGAAAAAGCCTATGAGCCATATGTGTATCACACAAGCTTTAGTAAAAAACCAGCGTTAGAAATACGTGGAACGTGGGAAGTCCAAGGCGATTTTATGGCAGGGCCCTTTTTACAATACATCATCAATGACAAAGCCAACAATCGAAATATTATATTAGAAGGATTTGTGTTTGCCCCATCAACAGCAAAGCGAGATTATATTTTTGAAGTGGAGACTATACTTAGATCCATAAAAGAAAAGAAGTAATTTATTTTTCTTTTTCAGAATCTTCTTCTTTTGAGGCATCTTTAAACTCTTTGATGCCAGTGCCAAGACCGCGCATAAGCTCTGGAATTTTACGTCCTCCAAAAAGAAGAACAACCAAGACAACAAGAAGAACAATTTGCCAAGGACCAATTGCTAACGGCAGAAATAAAGAGGACATATACGATTATTTTAAGCAAATGTAGTAAAGTTTTTTAGAACTGTAAGATATGCCAAAACAGAGTTGGTTATATTTGCAAACGATGGCCAAATCAAATAATAAAGACAACAAATCATTTCGCTCCAGACTTGTGGCAAAATACCGATTTGTGGTTCTCAATGAGAACACATTTGAGGAGATGCTGTCATATAAATTGAGTCGACTCAACGTGTTTATGATTTTGAGTATTTCGGCGATTCTTTTAATTGCCGCCACATATTTGATTATTTCAGTTACACCACTCAAAGAATATATACCAGGATATGACTCAACAGCACTGCGACGACAGGCAATAAACAACACCTATCTGATAGATTCCTTGCAGCAACAACTGTTTTTAAATGAAAGATATATAACCTCTATCGCTGACGCATTGAGTGGAAATGTGGATTTAGAAGATATACCATCAAGCAGAACAATAGATGACATAGACCAGCTTGAGGAGTTGGACTTTAGCACAAACAAACAAGATTCTATTCTACGTGCAGAAGTTGCACAGGAAGATCGATTTAATTTATTTGAAACAGCTGGGACCGAAAATAACTTTACGCTATTTACACCAGTGACAGGGGTGATCACGCAAGGGTATTCCCCACCCGAGAATCATTTTGCAGTTGACATTAGCGTCCCAGAAAAAACACCTGTTAAAGCAGTGTCGGACGGAACGGTGATTTTGGCTGAATGGACATCAGAGACAGGTTATGTTGTAATCATCAAACACCAACAAAACCTTATCTCTGTTTACAAACACAACGAATCTCTAGCTGTCAATCAAGGCGACCTTGTCCTCTCTGGCGAGGTGATCAGTTTCGCAGGAAGCACAGGAACCTTGTCAACGGGGCCTCATTTACATTTGGAACTGTGGAGTGATGGCTATCCCATCAACCCGACGGAGTTTATAGAATTCGAATAAGATGTCATTGCGTAAATTGATAGCGAAACAACTCGCAAAACGTGCTAAGAAAAAAATAAATCAATGGTCATCAAAACCCATTGAGACCCAACAAAAAGTTTTAAAGCAACTGATTGGTAAAGCAAAACACACAGCTTTTGGTAAAGACCACAACTTCGACCAAATCCAAAGCCATAAAGACTTTATAAAACAGGTTCCTATTGCCGATTATGAAGGACTGCGCCCATATCTAGATCGAGCGGTTGAGGGAGAGACGGATGTGCTTTGGCCAGGCAAACCCTTGTATTTTGCGAAAACATCAGGAACAACTTCTGGGATGAAGTATATTCCACTGACCAAAGAATCAATGCCAGCCCATATCGAGGCAGCTAAAAATGCCTTGTTTTGTCATATCGAAGCAACGGATGAAGCTTCATTTGTAGATGGCAAAATGATTTTCTTACAAGGGAGCCCTATCCTTGAAAAGAAAAATGGAATTGATTTGGGACGCCTATCGGGCATTGTGGCTCATTATGTACCAAAATACCTTCAAAAGAACCGATTGCCATCATGGGAAACAAACTGTATTGAAGATTGGGAAACAAAAGTAGATGCCATTGTTGAAGAGACCCACCAAAAAGATATGCGTTTGATTAGTGGTATTCCTCCTTGGGTGAGCATGTATTTTGAGAAACTACAGTTAAAAACAGGTAAAAAAGTAGGGGACTTGTTCCCAAACTTTAACTTGTTTGTGTATGGAGGGGTAAACTATGAGCCTTATCGAACGAAACTGGAAAGCTTAGTAGGACGCCATATACCAAGTGTGGAGCTGTACCCTGCCTCTGAGGGGTTTTTTGCTTTTCAGGACCACCCAGACGCAGAAGGAATGCTGCTACAACTCGATTCAGGAATTTTCTATGAGTTTATTCTTGCAGACCAGTTTTATGATGCATCACCTCCACGCCTAGGGTTGGCAGAAGTAGAGCTGGGCATAAATTATGTGATAATTATATCCACAAACGCAGGTTTGTGGGGGTATAACATAGGAGACACTGTAATGTTTACATCCCTTTCTCCCTTCCGATTGGTGGTTTCGGGTCGCATCAAGCACTTTATCTCTGCTTTTGGTGAGCACGTGATTGGTAAAGAGGTTGAGCAAGCCCTGCTGCAAGCAACGAGCGAAACTGACATTGAAATCTGTGAATTCACAGTTGCTCCTCAAGTCAACCCCCAAAAAGGACTTCCGCATCACGAGTGGTTTGTCGAGTTTAACTCGCCTCCAAAAGACATCAAACAATTTTGTTTGGACGTTGACCAACAGCTGTGTGAACAAAACAGATATTACGATGACCTTATCAAAGGAAAAGTACTGCGGACTTTGGAAATTAGAGTCGTTCAAAAGGATGGATTTTCGCGCTATATGAAAAGAATCGGTAAATTGGGCGGACAAAACAAAGTTCCACGCCTAACGAACGATCGAAAAATAGCAGACGAACTCAAAAAGGAATGTCAATGACGCAACAACCGACAGTTTCGGCAGCTCTGCGAAAACGCGCGCAAGACTCATCCAACGCCATTGCTCGGATGTATATCAGCATGCGCCACTTACTCAACCGAGGGTTTTACAAGCCTATGGGTGTTTCGGGCACATCATTACGCAAAGCATTACTCACCCTGAAACCAGAGATTTATGGTACAATTGCAGAAACCAAAACAGAGTTAAATGGCTTATTGTACGTCATCGATCGTTTGCCAGAGGGCATAACAGAGTGTGTTTCGATCAATATGACAGCAGAAGAGGGGCTATCTTCTTCTAGTTTTCAATCGATTATCCCTGCCAAAAGAAGACGAAACTGCTATCGTATCGACAAGGATCAGATGGTCATAGAGGTCACAAGAGGGCGATCGGAGGTTTATGACATCCTGACGCATTTGACATTTTTGTACATCGAGGCAGATAAAATTTGTGATCGAGTGTATATTCCATTATCTAAACAAACCATACGGGAATGGCAAAAAATTGAAGCCACAGCCACCACAACTAAAACCGTTGGGAAGAATGAATTGGAATCAACAATTGCATATTTGGCGCAACTATTGGAGTGTACATACAACGAAGCCACGGATTTTTACAATCGTTTTCAAACCCCAAAAAACCCTAATCGATTCATTCGGCTGATTTATCACATGGTTCGCGTTGCTATAAACGAGCGCAGTAAAGAGAACAAGAGGGTGATAACATTTAGCGCAATGTTAAGAGATCAGATAGGACATCACATACATGGTGAACGTTGGGCAAACCAACTTTATCAGGTGTTGGAACAGCACAAGCTCGTTGACCGACCAATCCATTTGGTTTCTGCAAATCGGCATAGCTTTCTAAATATAATTTATGCAGAAGAGGCATTGGGTAAATCGGCAAAGGACAAAACATGGTTTGGCCAGTTTATAGACGATCAAACCAATCAGAAAAAAGTAAATCAATTTGCCAAAAATCAAGGGTTTATTGAAATAAATGACAATACTGGCAGCAACGTACAAGCACAAATTATAGATACTGATAAAATAAAAAGGAATAAGTATGCGTTTGCAAAAGGGACAGTTTTGGTTGTGTTTGATTATGCCTTTGGGGAACAAGCATACGAGCTGATGGACGAGTTATTAAAAACGAATATTGGGAAACAATTGGAATCGATTTCAATTATGGGTAAAGCAGGGATTATGAATGGTAAAAAAGGAGACATCATGGTACCAACAGCACACATTTTTGAGGGCACATCCGACAATTATCCTTTTGAGAATGACTTGTCGCCAGACGATTTTGCCAACACAAAAATCCCAACCTATAAAGGAACAATGATTACCGTTCTAGGTACATCTCTTCAAAACAAAGACATTTTAACGTATTTTTGCGGCTCCTCTTGGAAGGTAATAGGAATCGAAATGGAAGGAGTTCATTATCAAAAAGCGATTCAATCTGCTATGCATATCAGAAAAACTGTTCGTCCGAACATTAAACTTCGCTATGCATACTACGCATCAGATAACCCCTTAGAAACAGGTAGCACCTTGGCCTCTGGCTCATTGGGACAAACAGGAGTCGTACCGACCTACACTATTACACAAAAAATCTTAGAAAAAATAAACTCATAATACATGCAAAAGGATTTCTATGGTGGCATGACAATAAGATTGATGACGACCAGTTCAGTGCTGTTGTTTTTCTTAATTGTAGCTCCATTAGTTGCACAAGACACCCCCACCTTTTTGACACAAATTCGAAATTTAACCCCAAAACAACAAGCGAGTTATGTTATTGAAGCTCGAAAGCGAGGATATTCTTTGGTTCAGCTTGAAGGATTGGCAAAAGCTCAAGGCGCAACAATTGAAGACTTATCTCTGCTTCGAAATGCCTGGGAAGGGAAACAACAAGGTAGCAAAAACCAAGAACAAGAGATCGACATGCAAAATCAAGACCCACTTGGCTTTGGAAACGACACAGAGATGCTTATGTTTGATGAACTGGAAGAACAGTCTGATATTTTTGGAAGCGCTTTTTTCGCCAATCAAAAGATTACCGAAACGCCACAGTTTTATGTGGCAACACCTGCAGGATATCGCTTGGGACCAATGGACGAAATCTCCATTGATGTTTGGGGTGCTTCTGAGAACCGCTACGAAGTGACCTTATCGCGGCAAGGAGTTATTCGTATAGATAGGCTTAAACCAATGTATCTGTCTGGCTTGACAATAGGGGCAGCAGAGCGAAAAATCAGAAACGAATTTTCTTCGATATATACAGGTCTTTCACCAGATGCTCCAAATGAATCAAAGGTGTATTTAGATGTAAACCTTCAAAAAGCGAGAAGTATTGTTGTAAACATCACAGGAAGTGTGGAAGCACCTGGCACATATACAATTTCTGGATTCTCTTCTGTATTGAACGCACTTTATGCAGCAGGTGGGCCAAGCGAAAGTGGAAGCTATCGAGATATTTCAATCATGCGCAATGGCAAACTTGCACATACGATTGATTTGTATGACTATTTTGTAAAAGGAACTTACCCTTCCTTTTTTCTCAATGATCAAGATGTGATTGTTGTCTCTCCTCATCACAATAGGATAACAGTAGATGGAGCGTTTAAGACGACAGGACGTTTTGAAACTCTGGATAAAGAAACAGTTGATGATTTACTTTCCTATGTTGGAGGGTTTTCGTCTGAAGCATATAAAAAGGCAGTGTATGTTGATCGTGTACTGGAATTTGAGCGTGAAATCATCAAAATTGAGCAACAATCATATATTTCCACACCACTAAAAGATGGAGACTTGGTTGAAGCAAAAAGCGTTTCGGATAAATATACAAATAAGGTGAGCGTTTCGGGAGAAGTGTACCTTCCTGGAAATTATCCATTAAACGAATCACCAACCTTGTCTGCATTATTGAAAAGCAGCAACGGATTGACCCCTGATGCTTATCCAGAATCAGCAATTTTGTATCGATCAAAACAAGGGTATTTTAATGAAATCAAAACGATTAATCTGTCAGAGGTTGCCAGCAAAACCAAAGATATTCAACTACAACCAAATGACAGCTTGGTTGTCATTTCCATGGAAAACATAAAAACTGAAAGAACCGTTGATATTCAAGGCATTGTTAATGAGCCAGGCAAATATCCCTTTTTTGAAGGGATGACAGCAGGAGATCTGGTGTTAATTGCCAATGGTTTTGATGATCGTGCCAACACAGATCAAATCGAACTGTATACCAACGTGACTGACTTGGATCAAAATAAACGCATTAATGCTCGCTGGTTTTCTTTTGACGAAGCAAAAGAAGTAGAACTAAACTCATCAGACTTGATGGTTGTTCGCGCAAAACCAGGATATCAACCCACAACATTCGTTACACTGGAGGGGGAGGTTTCCAGACCAGGAACTTATCCCATCATCAACGAAAATTATACACTTTATGATTTATATTTTGATGCAGGAAAAGCCCTGCCAGGAGCAAATTTGAGGGGTGTTTCTATTGAAAGAAAAATTTCAAATCAAACCAAAAGCAATATTGAAGAAACCGAAGATTCTCTGAACATATTATTTGTTGATGAAGAAGATACAGAAATTAAAATAGGGATTAATTTTGAAAAAATACTTTCCACAAATGGAAATTTCACAGGCAACCTTTTGTTGAAGCCAAACGACGTGATTTTCTTTCCAAAAAAAGACTCTACAGTTTCTGTATTGGGTGCTGTTCAGCGAGAGACTGCAATGCCATATGCGAATGGAATTTCATTTAGAGAAGCGGTCATAAAATCAGGAGGAGCCACACAATCAGCAAATTATAAAAACGCTTATGTGGTTTATCAAAATGGAGATGTGAAGGGAACGAAGCGCTTTTTGTTTTTTAACATAAGACCTAGACTTGAGCCTGGCGCAGTGGTTGTGGTTCCTATTAAAGAGGAAAAACGAGCCGTATCAGTGCAGGAAATTATTGGTATGACATCGGCAGTTGCCTCCCTAACCCTTCTTGTTAGAACAATAATCGGAAATTGATATTTGACAAATGAATGACCACAAAGAAGACGAAATTGACCTGACTTTTCTGTTAAAAACAGTTTTTGTAGCAAGGCGTTTTGTGATACAAATTACAGTTTTGTTCTCTGCTCTAGGGATTGTTTTGGCATTGGTTTCGCCTGTACGCTATACCGCATCATCGATGTTTATGCCTCAGCTTTCAGAAGGACAATCAAACTCATCTCTAGGCGGATTGGCGTCTCTTGCTGGTATAAATCTCACAGCGATTATGGGTGGGCAACCACAAGAAATTGCACCATCATTATACCCCCAAATTGCTGAAAGCTCTCCTTATCGTATGGCGCTTCTAGAAACGCCTGTGGGTGAAAGCCAAATCAGTTTCCGCGATTATATTCTAGGCCAAGATGGAGGCGTATCGGTTATAGCCTTAATTAAAAAGTATACCATTGGCTTACCAAGCCTATTGCTTTCAAGCAACAATGCAGACACCCATCAGGATAACACTCTTTTTGATATCAACAAAGAGGACAGAAACTTGTTTGAACTTTTAGGTCAAATTTTGTCGGTTGAGGTAGATGATAAGAAAGGTCTAGTTTCTATTAGCGTAGAGTTTTCCGACAGAAAGATTGCAGCACAACTAGCTCAAGCAGCAACAGATTTATTACAAAGTAAAATTATCGCGTTTAAAAGTCAAAGCGCCAGAAACAACCTGCAGTTTGTCCAAGGTCAATTTGACGCAAAGCGCCAAGAGTTTGAACAAATTCAAGACTCTATTGCGATGTTTAAAGATCAAAATTTGAACATCACTTCTTCTCTATACCAAAATCAGCTCACGCGCCTAGAGTCGCAATTTACTGTGACTTCATCCGTTTATCAGGAATTGGCGGGACAGGTGGAGCAAGCCAAAATACAAGTCAATAAAGACACTCCGATTTTTATGATCATTGAACCGGTGAGCGTTCCCTTAAAACGTTCAAAACCCCAGCGGACGATGATGATAATTATCTGGACTTTTTTGGGAGGTGTAATAGCTGTGGGCTGGACCCTAGTAAAAGCCCCAGCACTCCAAATTTTAAAAGAGCTAAAAAGCAGCTAAACAGACTTTTCTTTACGCACTTTTCGTCGCACAAAAAAGAGTGTGATATACCAAAAAATCAGGTAGACAAAAAACAAGATGATTGTAAGCTCGTGACTAAGACTAAAGGCAAGTTGTGAAAACAGCATCAAGGTAGCAGTTAAACACGCGATGATGATCAGAGAAGCCATGATATGGTTCTTGGTGTAGTGAAGCACCAAGTGATGGATATGATTGTTGTCGGGCTTAAATGGGCTTTTTTTGTGCCAAACCCGACTGAAAAACACACTACCAGAGTCCAGTATAGGCACTATAAAAATACTAAGAGCAGCTACGATGACAAGGGATTTGTGAGGAACAAAAACGGATAAAATCACGGAGTCGGTTGTCACAAAATACATGGTAAACAAGTAAAAGATAAACCCTAAAAACAGAGATCCGGTATCGCCCATAAACACTTTGTTTTTATGGGGTAAGTTGAAACGTAAAAAAGCTAGCAAACAACCAATTAGGATTATACAAAACGCTAAAAATAAATAATCGCTGACAATGAAGAAGATTGATCCATAACACACAGAAATGACGATGCCCATCATGGCTGCTAGGCCATCAATTCCATCACAAAGATTAAAAGAATTAATCATAAAAACTCCAATAAAAAAAGTGAACAAATAATCCACTCCTAGGGGTAGCTCATAAATATTTAAAAACCCATTGAGATTGCGAACAACCAAATCGTCTCCAAAAACAAAAAACGAAATAGCAACAAGCTGAAGCATAAGTTTAACAATGGGCCTGAGCTGATAGATATCATCTCGAATGCCAACATAGACAACAATTGCACCAGCACCCAAAACAAGAATAAGTCGTTGGACATCCACAAAGGGTACAAAAGCAAAAGCAACAAGCAAAAGTGCAACATAGAATGACAAGCCAGTAAGCTTAGGAACAAAGCGCCAATGGAGATCACGTTCACTGGGTTTTCGATAAATCCGATACTTTTTCACGATCTCTGACACACGTGGAATGGTAAGCCAAGTAAAAATAAATCCATAACCCAACAAAACGATGATTGTGCTAATTGTCATAGGGCAAAAATACGTATCTTTGCAAAACAAAAAATAAAATAGTCTTATTTTTATGCGACTATTATTAGTGCTTTATACACTCCCCCTTTTCGCCCAGTCTCCTACAGCTGATAAGGCTTGGTACAACAAAACCAACGAATCTATTTATTGGTTTTACGAAGACATAATTATTAAGGAGCACTTTTTAACCAAAAAACGGGATACTTTCCTATTAGAGCCAATACCCGAAGATTATCCAGACTATTCAGCAGTTTGGTACAGCGATGCACTTCATCTGACCAGCAACAGGGGGGGCTTGATTTATCGAATTGAAAAAGAAAAAACCTTACGAATTGACCGATCGTATCAACATCGAAAGCAGCACAAAGCGAGTCAGTTTGTTTATCGTGACACTCTCTTTCGCTATGGGGGATATGGCTTTTGGCGCGCAAACAACTTCTTTACTTATTTTGATGAATCTACAACAGAATGGGAATATTATCCTACCAAAGGATTTAATTTCCCTCCTGAAGCTTTTGGTGGTTCCTGTTTTTTGTTGGCAGACACTTTTTATAGTGTAGGCGGCTTAGAGATTGACAAATTCACAGGACTTGAGGGTGAAATAAATAAAGACATCTGGACATTTGACTTTATCACAAGAAAATGGACAAACCTAGGAAAAACAGCAGTTAATTTGTCCCCCTATAAAATTGTACAAAAAGACAGTTTGTTTTATTTGTTTGGCCATCCAATTGATACAAAACAAAATCTAGTTGTAGATTTGAAAAACAACAATGTTTTATTTTATAATCAAGGATTTACTTCTGCCAATATCAGTAAGTCTGAACCAGCCTTTTTTAGAGAAGACTCACTTTATTATTTCAAAAACAATCAACTCTATGGAAAAGTATTAGGGGCACGTACTCTTGCGAACCCAGAAAAAGCAGAACGGCTATATTTTGATCAGAAAGCTTTATTTTTAAATCTTACATATGCTGCTGTTCTTGCATTTGTCATCATTACTTTGGGTTATTTATGGGTGATTGTGGTTCGTATGCGTACGCCTCGTTTGGTACGTGGCGGAATACGCAATAAACTTGAGTTTTTTCCACTATCTGAAGAGGAGGAGATGATATTAGTACTGTTGCAATCAAAGTTGAAGGCAACAACAGATGACATCCTTCAAATGATAGGGCGAGATGACTTGAGTGATTCACAAAACAACAAAAGAAAAGCAGACGCCATTGAATCCATCAACACACTGATGAAAAAACTAGTAGGCAAAACCATCATTAAAATCGTTAAAGACCCCAACGACAAGCGTCAGCTCATTTATTATTTCAAACAAGACCTACTAAACTAGATATTATGTACAAAAGACCCCACTCAAAGACTTTTATCCAAGTCAAACACCTATTGTTTTTGCTGCTTGTCAGCTCACGATTAATTGCTCAAACCGAGGCAAAAGCCAACCTAGCAACGCTTCCATTTTTAATTCCCAATTTTGGGCTTGAAGTCCCTGTGAGCGAAAAACAATCTTTTCAAATCGATGTGCTTGGTTCGTTTTGGGATGAACAACCACTTCTAGACGACACTCCTTTTCATGTAAACCAAGTTTTTTTAGAATATCGATGGTACCGTAAAGAAGACACCCAAAATTGGTTCATTGCCCCACATGTAGGCTTTGGAATGTTTACCCTTCAAAAACCAAACTTTGTTGTCATTTATGACTATTGGGATGAAAAAGAAGGTGTAGAAGAACGCTTTGATATTCCAAATGATGAGTACTACTCAGGTCGTGCGGCGTTTTATGGGCTGACAATTGGATATAAAAAGCGATTGAAAAAGGGATTTGGTTTAGAGTTTTTTATTGGCGCAGGCCTAGCACAGTCATGGTATAAAGGCTACAAAGGCCTTCGGAGGGTTGACTTGGACAACCCAGATGAGAAAGTTTATCGTCCATTCAATGGATCAGGAGAAGTTATTGCATATCGTGGCGGGCTAATGCTCACCTATAAAATTCCTACTTTTGCAACCAAAACTAACAGCGATGAATAAGATATGTTGTATTGGAGCTGGCTATGTAGGCGGACCCACCATGGCGGTGATCGCTAAACAGTGTCCTAATATGATAGTTAATGTGGTTGACATTAGCGAAGAACGCATTGCTGCTTGGAACGACTCCGATTTGGACAAACTACCCATATACGAACCTGGTTTGGCTGAAGTTGTGGCAAAAGCACGAAACAAAAACCTCTTTTTTTCAACAGATATCGACAAAGCCATAAAGGAGGCGGACATTATATTTATCGCTGTGAACACTCCCACTAAAACCTATGGTAAAGGCAAAGGAATGGCAGCAGATCTAACATACGTAGAACAATGTGCCCTACGAATTGCCGAAGTGGCAACGACTGACAAAATAGTGGTCGAAAAAAGCACACTTCCTGTTCGAACAGCAGAGGCGATACAAACCATATTGGAACAATCAACCCACGGAGCACATTTTGAGGTGCTCTCCAACCCCGAGTTTTTGGCCGAAGGAACAGCCATTGCCGATTTGTTTAAATCAGATCGAGTGTTGATCGGTGGGCGCAAAACATCTAAAGGTAAACAGGCCATTGAGGTATTGGTTGATATTTATGCAAATTGGATTCCACGTGAAAAAATTGTGACCACCAATGTATGGTCGTCCGAGCTGTCAAAGCTTGTGTCCAATGCTTTTTTGGCACAACGGATTAGTTCCATCAACAGTATTTCTGCCCTTTGTGAAGCCACAGGCGCTGATGTAGAAGAGGTTGCTAATGCAGTTGGTAAGGACAGTCGTATAGGCTCTAAATTTTTAAAAGCTTCTGTTGGCTTTGGTGGCAGTTGTTTTCAAAAAGACATCTTAAACCTTGTTTATATCTGTCGTCAATATGGTTTAGATGAAGTGGCAGACTATTGGCAAGGAGTCATTCAGATCAATGATTTTCAGAAAAACCGATTTGCCAATCGAATACAAGAAGCGTTGTTCAACACTGTCATTGGTAAAAAAATTGGTTTTTGGGGATGGGCATTTAAAAAAAACACCAATGACACTCGAGAATCTGCGGCGATTTATGTTGCAGAACAGCTACTTTCAGAAGGCGCACAGATCCATGTCTATGACCCCAAAGTGTCTTTGGAACGCATGCACCTAGATTTGCAAACACTGTGGGAATACAGAGGGCAATCTGAAAATAAGATCAAATCTAAACTTGTTAATCTAAGAAGTTCTGACAAAGCAGAAGATGCATGTACGAAAGCCCATGCGTTAGCCGTTATCACAGAGTGGGATGAGTTTAAAACACAAGATTTTACAAAGATTTACACGCAAATGGAAAAACCCGCATTTGTGTTTGACGGAAGAAAAATTTTAGACCATAATCAATTGCAATCCATTGGCTTTACTGCCTATGAGATTGGAAAAGGTATCGAATAAGTATGTGTGGAATTGTAGGTTATATCGGAAATCGCGCAGCATACCCTATTATTATTCAGGGTTTAAAACGCCTTGAATATCGAGGTTATGACAGTGCAGGAATTGCCTTACTCAACAGCGAATTGCACCTGACCAAAACCAAAGGAAAAGTTACAGATTTGGAAGCAAAGGCAGAACAAAATCATCGCTCTTGCACACTTGGCATTGGCCATACGCGCTGGGCAACACACGGGGTTCCCAATGATGTGAATGCTCACCCACACACCTCCAACTCTGGTCGATTGGTTCTTGTGCACAATGGCATCATCGAAAACTACGAATCACTTCGTTCTTATTTGACAGCCCAGGGGTTTAGCTTCTCCTCTGAAACAGACACAGAAGTTTTGGTCAATTTGGTTGAGCATATCCAAACCACTCAAGGACTCAAAACAGGAAAAGCTGTTCAAATTGCCCTTAATCAAGTGGTTGGCGCCTATGCCATTGCTGTTTTTGATAAAGAAAGACCTAAAGAAATCGTGGTTGCCAAACTCGGAAGTCCATTGGCCATTGGCCTTGGGAAAGATGAATATTTTATAGCATCTGACGCTTCGCCTTTTATTGAATATACCAATCGTTCCATTTATTTGGAAGACAACGAAATGGCAGTCATCAACCAAGACAAGGGATTAAAAATGTATGCGATTCCAGACAACAGTCGTGTTGACCCACATATTCAAGAACTACAACTCAGTTTGGAAAAAATTGAGAAAGGGGGCTATGACCACTTTATGCTCAAAGAGATTTATGAGCAGCCCAATGCCATTATCGACACCTTTAGGGGAAGGCTTCATAGGGATGAACAAAAGATTTTATTGTCTGGGTTAGAAGAACGCAAAGAGGTATTTCAGAAAGCCAAAAGAATCATTATTGTTGCTTGTGGCACCTCTTGGCACGCAGGGTTGGTGGGCGAATATTTGTTTGAAGATGCAGCTCGTATTCCTGTTGAGGTGGAATACGCATCTGAGTTTCGCTATCGTAACCCAGTAATTTATACAGATGATGTTGTAATTGCCATTTCCCAATCAGGTGAAACAGCAGACACCTTAGCAGCGATTAAACTTGCCAAAGAAGCAGGCGCTTTTGTATTTGGGATTTGCAATGTGGTTGGGAGTTCTATTGCTCGAGCTGCTGATACAGGAGCCTACACCCATGCAGGGCCAGAGATAGGCGTGGCATCAACCAAAGCCTTTACCACTCAAATCACATTGTTGATATTGATTTGCTTGCGTTTGGGTCAAATTCGGAGTTCATTGACTGCTGAAGAATTTGGTCGTGTTGCTGAGGAGTTGGAAAAGCTTCCAAAATCGATTGAAATAGTATTACAGAGTGAAAAAGCCATACAAAAGATTGCCAAAAGCTATAATAAAGCGTCAAACTTTTTGTATTTGGGACGAGGATACAATTTTCCAGTAGCTTTGGAAGGTGCGCTGAAGCTCAAAGAAATTTCATACATCCACGCAGAGGGATACCCTGCTGCAGAAATGAAACACGGGCCCATTGCACTCATTGACAAAAACATGCCTGTAGTGGTGATTGCCACTAACAAAGGGCATTATGAGAAGGTGGTGAGCAACATCCAAGAAATCAAATCGAGAGAAGGGAAAATCATTGCTGTTGTGACCAAGGGCGACAAATCAGTCAAGGCATTGGCAGATCATGTGATTGAAATCCCTGAAGTGACCGAATCACTGACGCCCATTTTGGCATCAGTACCTCTGCAACTATTGGCGTATCATATTGCTGTGATGCGAGGTTGTAATGTTGATCAACCAAGAAATTTGGCAAAATCCGTAACGGTGGAATAATGAAGAAAAAAGCAATCATTGTATCGGGCTATTTTAACCCCTTGCACAAGGGTCATTTGGATTATTTTAACAACGCCAAGGCACTTTGCGATAAGTTGTTTGTGATTGTCAATAGCGATCGCCAAAGAGAACTCAAGGGAAGCAAAGCTTTTCAAGATGAGGAGGAGCGTGTGTTAATTGTGAGCAATATAAAGGCAGTAGACAAAGCAATTTTGTCGATTGACCAAGATCGAACAGTTTGCGAAAGTATTCGGAAATTAGCAGAACAGTATGGCACCCACTATGACTTGGCTTTTGCCAACGGGGGTGACCAAAACAATGAAACCATTCCCGAAATTCCTGTTTGCAAGGAGTTAGGAGTAGAGCTAATAGATGGCTTAGGAGATAAAATACAAAGTAGTAGTTGGTTGTTGGAAACGAGATAATAATATTATGAATCCTACAGTTGTTGCGCTATTACCAATGAAAGGAAACTCAGAGCGGGTTCCTAATAAGAACATGAAAGAGTTTAGTGGGAAACCACTTTATCAGGCTACTTTAGACGTTTTGTTGGAATGCTCAGTGATTGATAAAGTTGTTGTAAACACTGACAGTACCAGTATAAAAAAAGACATAGAACAAAATTATGACAACAAGGTTATTGTTGTTGATAGACCAAAAGAAATATGTGGTGATTATGTTTCAATGAATAAAATTATTGAGCATGACATAAACACTCAATCCGCTGATATTTTTATTCAAACACACAGCACCAATCCATTGTTGAAAAAAGAAACAATTGTAAAAGCGATTAAAAAGATGACTTCATCCACCAGAAGAGGGCATAACGACTCTGTTTTTTCTGTTACAAAAACACAAAAAAGGTTTTATAATGAAGACACGACCCCAATGAATCACGATCCGAAAATGTTGGTGACTCAACACCTACCACCTATTTTTGAGGAGAACTCATGTTTCTACATCTTTACCAAAGAGTCCTTTACTATGAACGAAAATAGAATAGGCAGCAAACCTTTTATGTTTGAAATAGATAAAATTGAAGCAACTGACATTGATGATCCGGAAGACTTTATTGTTGCTGAAATACTTTACAAAGAACTTAGACTAAAGAAATCGAAATGATACCATTTAAACACCAAACAAGCAGATTAAAGCAAAGGCTTCAAAAAAAAGAACTAACAGTAGGATCTTGGTTAACGATTCCACATAGGTCAGTTGTTGAGGTTTTTGCAAAATCTGGCTTTGAATGGCTTGTAATTGATTTGGAGCATTCCCCTATAGGAATTGATCAAACAGCAGAACTAATCGCTCACATTCAAGGCAACGGAATGCAAGCACTTGTTCGTGTTACTAAAAATGAAGAGGTCATCATTAAACGAGTGTTAGATGCCGGTGCTGATGGGATTGTTGTTCCGATGATTAAATGCAAACAAGAGGCAGAAAAGGCAGTTTCATTTACATATTACCCTCCACTTGGAAGTAGAGGAGTTGGTTTGAATAGAGCGCAACATTATGGAGAGGGTTTTGAACCTTATAAGAAATGGTTAAACGAAAACATTGTTATCATCGCTCAAATTGAGCACATACACGCTATTGAAAATTTAGATGAAATTTTAGCCGTAAAAGGAATAGACGGCACCATTATAGGGCCATATGATCTTTCAGGTTCTATGGGCTATCCTGGGGAGTATCTCCGAGAGGATGTAAAACACGCTTTAGAAAGTTATATCGCTAAAACAAACAAGGCCAATAAACCACTGGGCTATCATGTAATAGAGTCTGAGGCATCTATTTCAGCTGAAAAAGTTAAGCAAGGTTATACCTTTATTGCTTTTAGCATTGACTTCTTTTTTCTTGCAGATCGAGCCAAATCAGAACTTAAAAAAATTAAAGAACTTAAATGAAAAAAGTTGCAGTCTTTGGGGGGAGTGGATTTTTAGGATTATACCTATCAGAAGAGTTAAAGAGAAGAGGATATGATGTAACAGTTGCTGATATCAATAAACCTAAAGAGTCTTTTAACTTCATAAAGTGTGACATCACGAATGACCGTGAATTAGAGGCAGTGTTTTCGAATTCTTTTGATATAGTCTATAATTTGGCAGGTCTTGCCAACATAGATGAGGCTAACAGTAATCCTTTACACACAATGCAGTTAAATGTTGTTTCTAATATAAAAATCATTGATTTATGTGTCAAGCATAACATCAATAGATACTTGTATGCTTCAAGTGCATATGCAATGAGCGAAAAAGGTTCTTTTTACGGCATTAGTAAGCTAGCTTCCGAAAAAATCACTGAAGAATATGAAAAAAAGTATGGTCTAGTGTTCAACATAATACGTTATGGTTCTGTTTATTCGGAAAGAGATTTTGACAACAATTATATTTATAATTTGGTCAAACAAGCTGTATTAAAAAAAGAAATTGTGCATAAGGGAGATGGAGAAGAACAAAGAGAATACATTCACGCAGCAGATGCAGCTAAGCTATCGGTTGACATTTTGGAAAGCGATGAGTATAAAAACAAGAATATTATTTTGACAGGTACACAGAAAGTAAAAAGGATAGACTTATTCAACATGATTAGCGAAATTCTTGGAGATGATATAACCATTAAGCTTTTAAAGTCAGAGAAAACAGGGCATTATAAATATACACCCTATTCTTTTCAGCCATCGATCTCTCAAAAACTGTTACCCAATCCACAAATTGATTTGGGACAAGGTGTATTAGAATGTATTAGAAATGTTCATCAAAAAAATTAATTCAAAGTCTTTTCAGCAAAGGGCAAGCGATTTTCTTAAAGATAGAATCGAAACACTCTTGCAAACTAAAGGAATGGTGTACATTGCTCTCCCAGGCGGATCCACCCCAATGCCAATTTTGAGTCAATTAGCAAAAGAAAAATTAGATTGGGCACGTGTTTGTTTTTATCAAACAGATGAGCGCGTCGTGCCTATTGATAATAAGGAAAACAATTATAGTTCCTTGAGCGAAGCTTTTTTCACTCATATTAAGGCTTTGTCATATCCAATGTATACAGGCGAACATAGTCCAGAAGAATCTTGCGAAATTTATATAAAAGAGTTGAAAAAATTAGAAACACAGAACAACATACCACGTTTTGATTTAATCGTGTTGGGCATGGGTGAGGATGGTCATATCGCATCCTTATTTCCAAAATCTTTTTTATTAAATGAAAAGCACAGGTGGGCTGCTGTAGAACCTGAGAAAAAAAATGGAACACAAAGAATTACCCTTTGTTTCCCAGTTTTACTTAATGCAGAAGAGACAATTTTACTTGTGAAAGGGTCAAATAAAATAAAATTATTAGAAGAAAAAAAAACAAGAAAAAACTTACCAATTGAAACTTTAATAAATCAAAATCAAAATCTTACTGTACTATGTTCAAAGGGGTAATTAAAAACATCTTTTTTGATTTCGATGGGGTTATTTTAGACTCCATTAATTGTAAAACACAGGCCTTTGAAGCTATGTACACGAAGTACGGACAAGAAATAGCAAATCAAGTTAAAAGATATCATTTAGAAAATGGAGGGGTTTCAAGATTTGAAAAATTTAAATATTGGCACAAACAACATCTTGGAGTAGAAATTACAAATGAGGAATTAAACTCTCTTTCTGAAGAGTTTTCAAACCTTGTTGTTGATCAAGTTATAAAGTCTGATGAGATTAAAGGATCTATGGATTTTATCAAAAGCAACTACCAAGAATTTAGATTCTGGATTATTAGTGGTACGCCAACAATTGAAATGAAGCGAATTGCTGACAAAATCGAAATTACCCCTTATTTTATCGGAATCCATGGTTCTCCAGAGAAAAAGAAACACTGGGTAGATCATTTGCTTAAAACACACCAGCTTCATCCGAATGAAACCCTATTTTTAGGAGACGCAACAACAGATTTTGAGGCGGCTCAGTGGGGGGAATTACATTTTGCCCTTCGCGAAGCCTCTTATAATATTGACTTATTTAAAGACATTCAGACCCCTCGATTCAAAACTTTTAAGGATTTAAAAAATATTTTAAATGAATAAACTCAACGTACTTGTCACATCAACATCTTTTCAGGATACGCCAGGAAAACACCATGATTTATTAGCTGAACAGAATTGGGATTTGAGTTTTCTTAGAGGCCCTTTAAAAGAGGAGGAGATAATCGCTGTTATAGATCAGTTTGATGCGGTTATTTGTGGAGATGATGATTATACACAAAAAGTACTAGAAAAAGGGGCGAAGGGAAGGCTTAAAACGCTTTCAAAATATGGCGTAGGACTTGACAAAATAGACTTGGGAGTCGCGAAGAAATTAGGCATTAGGGTTACAAATTGCCCAGGGATAAACCAAAACTCTGTTGCAGAACATGTTTTTGCCCTTTTACTTTCCTTTGAGAAAAACATACACACCCAATACATTAGTGTTCAGCAATATTCATGGAAAAGACAAATTGGGCATGAGGTTTTAGGTAAAACGATAGGAGTTATCGGATTTGGCGCAATAGGTAAAGAGGTGGCTAGAATTGCTCAAGCATTCAAACAAAAGGTTTTAATATACGACCCTTTTGTAGGCGAAAACATAGTTAAAACTTATGCAAATGCAGAAAAAGTAGAAGATTTGACGACTCTTTTCAATGAGTCAAACTATATTACGCTCCACACCCCTCTGACGCCTGAAACAAAACATATTATCAACCAGGAGGTCATCAACAATCGTCTGACAAAAAATCCCGTAATTATCAACACTGCCCGTGCAGGCTTAGTAGAAACAGAAGCGATCATAAATGGTATTGAAAACAATAAAATTGCTGGTTATCTATGCGATGTTTTAGATCAGGAACCAATATCGAAAAACGAAAAGTTGGTAGAACTAAACAATGTGATTATTACTCCGCATGTTGGGTCTAGAACTTATGAGAATGTGGTTAATCAAGGTACTATGGCAATTAAAAACGTAATAAATCAACAAAATGATAGATAAGATTTTAAAAAAAATTTACTTAAAAATATGGAGTAAGTTTAACTCAAAAAAAGGAAATATACATATTGGCTTTGATTCTTCGAAATTAAAAAAACTACCTTACCATAAAAATAAAGTTTTTTTAAGACCAACCAGCTCAGACGTTTCACGAGTCATAGAGCTCTACAGTAATATCTATATGAATAACTCTACTTATTTACACAAAGAATTATTGAAAAGAAAACCTAAGCTTCTAATTGATGTTGGAGCTAATATTGGTCTTGCCACATATAGTTTGGTAAATGAATTTAAATCGTTAAAAAAAGTTATTGGAATTGAAGCTGAGAGTTTAAATTATGATATGTTGGAGGCAAACTACAAACAATTCAATAAAATGAGTTTAGATAGAATTGTTTTTGAACCTGTACATGCACTTGCATCTAACTATTCTGGAAGTTATGTAGCACCCAAAAAATCTATTAATGAATTTGATAAAAAAACAACTTCATCAGGGACTTTTAGATTTTCACCAACCTTAAAACCAACTAAAAATGACGTAGGTATTAGATCGATTTCATTGGGCGAAATATTGTCAAAAAAAAATATTGAAGAGGGAATTATAGTTAAAATAGATATCGAAGGGGGTGAGAAATATTTATTCGAAAAAAACCATGATTGGCTCAAGAAGGTTTTATATGTGACTATTGAATTGCACGACAGGTATGGAATAGGTTTAGTAGATTCATCCAAAAACTTTCTAGCTGCTATCACAAAATATGACTTCGCAATTGTGCCAGAAAAGGACATATTACACTGTTATAACAGAAAACTTTTCTATAGCAACAAATAGATTAATGAGAACAGATAAACTATTTGATTCACCAACATTTACAACTTGGTTGAACTTAACTTCCAAAAGCTCTGTTCTTGTTTTTTTAGTGCCCTTAGTATTTAAGCATTTAGAGAGCCATGAAATAGTTAACTGGTTTTTAATACTGACTGTATTGTCTTTTATATCCATTTTTGATTTTGGCCTGCTTCCCAATACAACTAGAATCTTTTCACGTGTAATAGGAGAGAATCGAAAAAACAATAGCCAAGAGGAGAGAGAAAATAAAATAGGAAACGTTATTAGTTCCACAAAAAAAACATACAAAAACTTGACTGTTTTGGTCTTTTTTGGCGGAATTATAATAGGATTTAGTTATTTGTATTCTCGATTTGATCAGATGTTAAACACACATAAAATAATTTTAATTCTAATGGTTTTTTTAAGTGGGTGTTTAGCAATCTACAACAACTTTTATTTATCGTTGTTAAATGGCAAGCTGATGGTTTCGTTAACCCAAAGAACATTGGCACTGATAAACATATTGGTTGTCATTACCTCTGCAGTTACTTTAATAATCAGCAAAAACTTTTTTTTCACAACACTTGTGTTTATTTCTAACCATATAATTTCGTTTTTTGTTCTGCAGAACCTTTCAAAAAAAAACCTGAAAGAAGAACTAGAAACGCTTGAAAGAATTAAGAAGAAGAGGCTTAGTTTCAAAAGCGAAGTTCTAAGCTCATCATGGAAATCAGGAGTAGGGGTGTTTTTCTCACTTGGCTTAATTAATGCATATAGTTTTTTAGTTGTAGAGTTATTTTCAGATCAAACTTCAGCAATGTTTATGTTTTATGTTCAAATAGTGAGGGCAATAAGTAGTTTTTCTCAAGCGCCCTTTTATTCCCACATTCCAAACTTCAATCAGTTATATGGAGAGGGTAAAATGAATAAGCTTATGGACCAAATACACAAAAAATTTAATTTAAGTTTATTAACATATTTTGTTTTGTTTTTTTTGGCAACACTCATTTTGCCATATTTTGTAAAAATATTGAATATTCAACAAGCCTTTTTGGCAAACAAATTATGGTTTTGGCTAGTAATTTCTTTTTATACAGAACGCATTTATGGGGGTTTGATACAAACACTTTCTATTTCCAAAATGATTGTTTGGCACTGGTCGAATGGGTCCACTGCCTTAATATCTTTGGCAATCGTTTTTCTATTTTCAGAAACCAAAACCATCAACTTATTTCCAATCAGTTTGACGCTATCTTATTTGCTTTTCGGAATCCCTGTAATTTATACGCTACTGAAATCCAAAATGAAAATTTACTTACATAAGCCAATACTTATTCACCTCGTGTTAGTTTTAATGATAATATTAATTTATGATTTAGTATGATAAAATCAGATTTATATAAAAACCTTGCGTTTATATACAACAACACAAAAGAACAAATAGGATCAATTTTTTATTGTCTTCTTTACAACAAAAGTTATCAATCAATGAAAACTTTAAGAAACAAGCATTATGGAAAACCAGCAGTATTGATCGGGGGAGGACCAAGTATAAATAAAATGGATTTAAACAAATACAAGGACCACATTACCATAGCGTGTAATGGGTTTTATCTCAAAAT
Organism: uncultured Bacteroidota bacterium; assembly: GCA_902619855.1. Lineage (GTDB taxonomy): Bacteria > Bacteroidota > Bacteroidia > Flavobacteriales > Flavobacteriaceae > UBA724. The sequence goes on along the minus strand of CACNGE010000006.1, from coordinate 7,802 downwards.
GGAAGATTTAGAATGGAGCCCAACCTATTACACTGTGGAAGACCCATTACCAGCAAAAGACAATTCAAAAGAAATATCCTCAATTCAATCAACTACAAAAATAATTCCATACAACTTAAAGCGATTCATCAAAAAGGATAAGAACACAATTTACACAAACTTCTTAAGAAGTTATATCAATACAGACGACGATAATTATCCTTATTTTAGTTTTGATTGTCAAGACAAAATATACTGGGGAGGAACCGTAATGTATTATAACATACAGTTGGCAGCATATATGGGGTGTAACCCAATATACCTGATAGGTGTTGACTTAAACTATTTTATACCTTCTTCAGCGAAAGTTAATGGAATAATTGTTACATCCACAGAAGAGGATAATAACCATTTTGATTCTAGATGGTTTGGGCCTGGTAAAAAGTGGCACCTTCCAGAAACAGACAGAATGCAACAATGTTTTACAAAAGCATTTTTTGAGCTTGAGAAAAAAAACATAGACTTATTCAATGCGGGTATCGACAGCAAATTAAAAGTTATACCAAAGGTTAGTCTAGATTAAGAAAGAGGGTTAAATTTTAAAATAATTTTACACACAGCTCTAATATGAACAATAAAATTCATTTGATTGTAATAAATTATAACTACAATAGATTCTTGGTGGAAAATAAAGAACAGATTCTAAATGCAAAAAAGTATTGTGAAGGTTTTGTTATTGTCGATGACCAAAGCACTCAACCTATTGATGAACTAATGAAAATTTATGGTCAAGATGTAATTGTTACTAAACATAAAAAGAGCAAACACAATTCACACAATCAAATAAATGCGATTTATTCAGGAATTAATTATTTTAAAAACATAAAGTCTGACGATTTAGTTTGGATAATGGATGCTGACGACATTCCTTTAATGAACAAAAATATTTTCTCAAAAACAGAAACATCATCAATAGACTTTTTCATGTTCTCTAGAAAAGAAGAAAATAAAAAAATAACACCTTACGTTAAACACCCTTTATGGGTCAAGCAAACAACAACATCATCAATCATTGTTCGAAAGCATATTTTTACAAACTTTAAACGGTTTTTTAAAAATAAATTTTTCCCTACTGTTTGGTATGACATAAGGATTTCTATGATTTCACAGCTAAAGCCAGAAAAAAGAAAAATTTTCGAGAACATTTTGTGCGAAAGAGTGTTACATCAAAACAACGATTCTAAGAGTTATATTAATAGTAAATTATTAATTTATAGTCGAATAATTAAAGCGATGTCGATGTCGCTGATATTAAAACTTTTTTGGACATTTAAAATTAGCTGAAATATGAGCAAACTAACGGAATTATCTTTTATTAGCACAAAGAGACTCTCTTTGGATACGATTCTATTACAACGTACAATTTTGACTCGCAATCACCTAGTAAAATGAGAATAGCAATCTTCAATTGAGTTTGAATTTTGAACGGATTTTTTAAAAATATTAATTGAAGCGAAGGATTTAAAAATAAGGGAAATGGTCAGAACGGATTTTTTAAAAATACTAAGCACGGTTTCGGTTTTCACCTTAATTATATATTCACCCTTCACCTATGCTGTATGTCAAATTCTTTTATTATGCTTTATATTAATAAGAATAAAATCATTCGAGTATTTCACAGAACGGAAAACTCTAGTGCTGGCTTTAAGTTTATTACTGTTGTTTATTTTTCCGAGCCTAATTTTTCAGTCATTTCTTATTGATAGCACTTTGAAGGTGTTAAACTTCTCGTTACTCTTTTTAGTTGTTCAAAAAAATGACACAAAAAAAATGATCAAAAAAGTCGAATGGTTTATGTTTCCAGCTATAATATATTCCTTATGTATTTATTTTGGCATTACCCCAGATGTTTTAAATACAGAATACGAAAAAATGTATGCATTTGGAAGAAATGCAAACTCTAGTATATTTTTCGAAGCAGATTACGCAGGAATTACTGCAGCGATAATCGCCATATACTCAAAAAGGGTTTCAACAAGCTTTTCATCACTTGGAGTTAATGTTATTGCCGACTATTTTTTTGGCACATTAGCAATTATAGGGAACCTATTTAAGAAAATTTTAAAATTTTCATTTTTAAAATTTTTGGCTGCCTTATTTGTAGTCTTTACGCCATGGGCATTGTATTATTTGGGGCCAATTTTTTTCGAGCAACGTTACTTCATATGGTATAGTTATCTCAATAATGTTGATTTACTATCAATTTATAAACCTGATAACATTAAAGATTTAATTTATACTGATTTGACTCAAAGCCCATGGGGACTTAAAGGATTAAATCTGCATAATGGATTTTTTGAAAGTATCTCTTATAAGGGAATAATATATACTCTATTCTCAATTATTCTAATTTTCAAGGCTTTCTTTAAATCAAAAAAAGACATTTTTTTAATTTTATTTTTTATTGGGTTATATCAAATGTTTTCGATTTCTCTTGGGGGATTATCCTTCCCTTCGTTGGTGTTTAGTTTTTTAATAATTGAAAAATTAAAATATGCTCAATAGGGTAGATTTGATTGGATCTAATGGGATGATAGGAAATCTGATTTTAAATTATTTAAAATCGAAAGGAGTAGTAGTTCGGGAAATCACTAAAGAACCAAGTGATCATTCAATAGGATTTAATGATTTTCTTAATATTGATAAAAGTGAACTGATTATTGATGTTAGCTTGATGTCGATCCAGGATGCTATAAAACTTCGACAATCACTTGAAAACTCAAAATCAAGACTAGTTCATATATCATCTGTTTCAGCTTTATATGATGATAGCCCCTACGGCCAATACAAAAAATCTGTATATAGGGCATTCAAAGAATATGAAAATTCCGAAATATATTTTGGAGATATTTTTGAACATGATAACAAAATAATTGGTTTTTGGAAAAAAATAAATCGCAATAGCAAAAGGATATATTCGTTTCGAAATCTCCATGTTTTTAACATAGAGAAGTTATGTAGGCATATCTACATTGGCAAAAGATACAAACCAGAGGCTATAAAGGTCAACTTAATTAAAAGATCATTTGTAAGTCTAAGTTTCAAAACCAGGGTGTATAGATTTTTGAATTTGTTTGGAATTTATATTATAAAATGAAAAAAAAATATGCTATTGTAGGTGGAGGTAATGTAGGACTATTTTTGGCTAGCTATCTAGCAAGAAAAGAGGAATCCATAACAGTCTATACAACTTCTAAAAAACCTAAAACACAGATGTTGAGTAGTAATATTTTGGGGGGCTTTAAATTGCATACTGCTCGATTTGGTTCCTATCCCGTTTGGGGAGGTGTTATAGCCATCGACTATAAAATCGCCAATCTTTTTTCAGAAAAATTTCTTTTAGAATTTATTTCTAATTTCACCATTTACGAATTATATGCCTTTAAAAACGACTCATATTTTTTTCACGCGAAGATTGAATTTAATATTGAATGGAAAGCACTAAAAATTATTGAAAAAGAAGTAAAGTCGATCGACATAGAAGATGATAAATTCATTATCTCAGGAGATGTATACGATTCGTGTATAGTAACTACAGGCGCATCTACTATACCGGAATTATCAGAAAGTAAAAAAATTTCTTTAAAGAAACCAAAGGTTGTTTTTGACAAATACATTGAATTAATTGAAAGAAAATCTAACAATGAAATAGATTTTTCGAGACTTTACTCTGAAAATGAATTCGTAGCAATGGATATCCCAGTGAATCTACCACTAAACATTTCCGACTTGCAAAAAAAATCATCATTTTATCATATCCTAAATAAATCTAATTTACTCCCAAAATATTATAAGCTAAATTATATAATCTATTTTTCTACTTATTTGAAAATAGCATTTAACATACTTCTTAATAAAAGAAAAAAGTTTTGGTTTCGAACCGTATCTTTAAAGAATAGTTATCCAATACAATATAAACGTCAACAAGGAAAATTTATTAGGAAAGCCGACAGTTCGATTAAATTTAGTAAAGGGACCAAAATGTATGCGTATCACTACGAGTCGAGAATTAATAAAGAGCTTGAAATTAATAATTTGTATTACGAGCATCTACTTGAAGGGTTACCAATTACCCATTCGAATCCTGTAGCTTTAAGAATATTAAAAATCTTATTTGAATTAAATAATGAGAAGGAAAAATTTACTGATTATTACATCTAAACCTATTTTTCCTGTCGACGGCGGTGATAAATTAAGAATTTTAGAAATCGCCAATGAATTGAATAAATACTATAATTTAGATATAATATTTCCAGGAAATGAAACGGACAAAGACCTTGTCGTTAAATCCAATTTATTTCAAAATGTTTATGCTCACAAAATCAATATTCTTAGAATTATTTTAAATATTTTGAATTTTACATTTAGTAACTTACCAATTCAATTATCTATAGTATATCATCCTAAGTTCAGAAAATTCCTAAACAACCACGGGAATAAATATGACGTGATATTGCCGCACCTTTACAGGTCTGCATTTTATATTCCAAAGAAATTCAATTCAAAGGTAGTTTATGAAGCATGTGATTGTTTTTCACTTGCAGCAAAACGGATAAGTAGAATAAAAAGCATCAAAGAGTTTGTGTTTAAATTAGACCAAGCGAAGGTTTTCAAATTGGAGAAAAAACTTATTCAATCGTTTTCCAAATCAGTGTTTATTAATGATGAAGACCTTAATTATTTAGTCAAAGGGAACAAGTTCAACAAGCTTAGAATCATAACAAATGGTAAACGCATTGAACCCATTTCTGATGAAAATATTCATGACAATTTCAAATCAAAGGCTTTTTTGTTTATTGGGAATATGAATACTATTCCAAATCAGGCAGCCATAAATTATTTCTATGATGAAATCTTTTGCAAATATTTTTCAGATTATAAATTAATTATAGCTGGTAAAAACTCAAAGAATTTTAATAGGGAAAGAACTCATTGTATTGATCATTTTGATTCGCTTCAATCACTTTCTAAACTAGGGATATTTGCAGGCATTGCACCTATGCAAAATGGGGTAGGAGTTCAAAATAAGATTTTGGATTATTTCAATCTCAAAGTTCCAGTATTAACAACAAGCTTTGGCTACAGTGGACTTAAAGCAAATCCAGATGAACAGATATTGTTGTTTGAAGACCCTATAGGATTCAAAAACAAAATAAATTTACTAAGAGAGAATGAAAAATATTACACTAGCGTAGCTTTAAGCGGTTATCAATATTTAAAAGAAAATCATAATTGGGTTCAAGTTGGAGAAATTTATAAAAACTTAATTGAGGAAAATATATGCGAATAATTATTATAACCCAAGATGAACCCTTCTACCTTTCAAAAAACTTAAACTATTTTTTAGAAAAACTTCCTGTAGAACACTCGATTGTAGGGGCGATTGTTACAAACGCATCTCCTTTTGGAAAAAAAGAAAGCTTTTTTAAAAAAGCTCTTAAAACAAAAAAGATATTTGGATTGAATTTTTTTCTATACTACTCCCTCCGGTTCATTTATGCGAAAGTTTTTCAAAAATCAGTAGCTCGTTTATTTGTAGAATATGGGGTTATTAGAATCGAGATTGATGGCTCAATAAATACAAAAAAAAATCTTAATATTATAAAATCTTATCGCCCCGATTTATTGATTTCTATTTTAGGAAATCAAATTTTCAAAAAACCACTGATTGATCTTGCACCCAAAGGATGTATTAATCTCCACACAGCACTTCTTCCTAAGTACAGAGGCCTTATGCCGACCTTTTGGGTTTTAAAAAACAACGAAGAATATACAGGGGTATCAGTATTTTTTGTTGACGAGGGGATTGATAGTGGACCAATTATTCTTCAAGAAAAAGTTAGAATAGGTCAACAAACTCAACAAGAATTAATAAAGAAAACTAAATTTATTGGGATAAATTTAATACTTGAAGCTATCGATCTTATTGCCAAGGGTGATTTTATGCTAATTGAAAACACCGATTCTGAGAAATCATATTATTCATTTCCAACGCGTGACGATGTAAGAAAGTTCAAGCAATTGAAAAAAAAGTTTTTTTAATGAAAATTTTGACGTTCGATATAGAAGAATGGTTTCATATTTTAGATAATGATTCGACAAAAACTGTGGAAGAATGGTCTAATTATGAAACGAGGATTCATTCTAATGTTGATAAGATATTTAACTTATTAGCTAAATCAAACTTGAAAGCAACTTTTTTTGTTGTTGGCTGGATTGCTGAAAAATACCCAGAAGTATTAAATAAAATTGATAAATTGGGATATGAAATAGGCTCTCACACAAATATGCACCAATTGATGTATGAGCAAAAACGAAATGAAATACAACAAGACCTTAAGAGATCTATCGATATAATACAATCAATTACAGGAAAAAAAGTTACTGCATTTAGAGCTCCAGGATTTTCGATTACTGAAAAAAACAAATGGGCGTTTGAAGTTTTAGCAGAGAATGGAATAACTCATGATAGTTCAGTTTTTCCAGCAGGAAGAGCTCATGGAGGTTTTCCTAGCTTTTCAAAGGCAGAGCCTTCAATAATCAAAATAAATGGATATGAGCTCAAGGAATTTCCTATTAATACCGTCCCAATATTAGGTAAAAAATGGATTTACTCAGGAGGAGGTTACTTTAGAGTTACTCCCTACCCATTTATTAAAAAATGGTCAAATTCAAGTGATTACATAATGACGTATTTTCACCCAAGAGATTTCGATAAGGACCAGCCAATGATTGAGGGCCTTTCTCGAATCCGAAGATTTAAGTCATATTATGGTCTAGGTAATTGTATGAACAAACTTGAAAGGTGGACTTCAGAATTTTCGTTTGTTGATTTAAGAAATGCGGATCAAATGATAGATTGGGCTAAAGCACCTTTAGTTGAATTATAATTACAACAGCATTAAATATATTTTCTGTTGTACCAACAGAAAATTTAAAATCATACACGAAAGCTTATATTTCTGTTTTCATTAATCCATACCCACCAAACTATTATTGCCAATGGCGCAATAAAGAATGATCCATTACCAAAAGCAATAAACATTGGGATTAGCAATTTTGAGTGATTTATATACTTAAGATGTAATGCAAAAAAAACGAAAAAACCAATTGAACCAAAAAATGCGAATATATCAACTGGTAAAATCTCCACCCACAAACCCGGGAAACGAGCATTTCCACCAAAAAGTATGGGCATGATTAAATTCTGACATTCAAAAGTTTCAATAAATGTGGTTAGAATTCTATTTCTAAATGAAAAAAGGGTGTCCCATGCGCCGTTGTCTTCATAAACAGAGCTCCAAAAAGAAGAAAAAGATACTATATATTTAATCCAAAAAGGCAAAAAGAGAATTGATGAAATTACACCTGCTGAAAACAACAACCGATACTTTATGTTTTTTATGATAACGAATAATATTATCAAAACAACTGAAAGAATCCCAGCCTTAGTTCCAGAAAATATAAGGCTGCAAATTAACAACATTGAAGATATTGATAAAGATGAATTTCGATTGAAAATTCGAATAAAAAAGATCGAGCTAAGTATAACATTGTACCCTTTAGCCATAAATCCAGAATAACCCCACCTTTCGGAGCCATAGTAGCTTTCAAATAAGGAAACATCAAAAAAGATACCTAGAATTATAAATATTGAGTTTAATAAAATGATTTTCTCTAGAAATGATAAAATTATTGACTCATATTTTTGGACACCCTTTAAGTTTGTCCATACAAATAAAAAAATCATTGGAAAAGTCAAT
>CACNGE010000005.1 GCA_902619855.1 uncultured Bacteroidota bacterium | reverse complement strand
CAAAACTGATTGGATATATTTTCCTGAATGGGACTGCCGTGTTGGTGGCGAGCAGTGTCTCGCAAAGGTCTGCTTTATTCTTTTGTGCATATATCGCTTCTATGGCTTTTTACTCTGCTTTTTTGAAGAGATATTTATTCATTGGAAATATTGGTTCTGCACTGCTAACAATACTTCCATTTTTTGCCATAACTGTATATTTCAAGAATTTTTCAATCCAAATGTTTACTCTCGCCTCTTATCTATTGTTGCTCATCTCTATCAAAGAATTGCTTAAAGATCTCTGTAATATCAAGGGAGATTTATCAAACAATTATAAAACCATACCCACTGTTTATGGCGAAAACAGGGCTAAACGACTCATTTCCCTTTTGGTCGTTTTTTGTTTTGGTGTTTTTCTTTTGTTGTATTTCTTTTTTTCCTTACAAAGTATGGTCTATTATTTTCTGGCTAGCTTATGTTTTCTTGTGTTCTTCACAATACTGTTGTGGGCATCCTCAAAACCCAAACAATTGCTATTGCTTTTGTTTGGCATAAAAGCACTTATCGTACTTGGAATCATTTGCTTACCATTGTTGAAAATCACAATATAGTTATCATACCTTTGCCTAATGATGAGAAGAAAAAAACCAACTGCGAAGAAATCAACCTCCTCGAACACAACTCGACTCAATAAATATATCGCTCGCGCTGGTATTTGCTCCCGTAGAGAGGCTGACATGCACATCAGTTTGGGTGTTGTGAAGGTCAATAACAAGGTCATCACAGCGCTTGGTTATCAGGTCAACGAAGGTGATGTAGTTCATTTTGATGGCAAACTCATAACCCCAGAGAAAAACGCCTATGTTCTTTTGAACAAACCAAAAGGATTTATCACAACAACAAAGGATGAAAAAGGTCGAAAAACTGTTATGGATTTGATTGCAAACTCGACCCCATCGAGAGTTGTGCCAGTTGGGCGTTTAGATCGCCCTACAACAGGCTTACTACTCTTTACCAATGATGGAGATTTGGCAAAAAAACTCACACACCCTTCTTCGATGGTGAAAAAGCTTTATCACGTGGTGCTTTCCAAAAGTTTAAAACCACATGATTTGACACAGATTCGGCGGGGACTTATTCTCAATGATGGCCCTGTTCAAGTAGATGAGGTCAGCTATGTCAAAGGTGCGAGCAAAAGAGAAATTGGATTAGAAATTCACTCTGGGCGCAACAGGATCGTCAGGCGTATATTTGAGCATATGGGTTATGAAGTCATATCGCTAGATCGTGTTGTTTTTGCAGGTTTAACCAAAAAAGATCTTTCAAGAGGCACTTGGCGCCACCTGTCGAAACAAGAAATAGATTATTTGAAAATGTTATAAAAAAACTCCGAGTTTGATAAAACTCGGAGTTTGTGGTACCTCCAGGAATCGAACCAGGGACACAAGGATTTTCAGTCCTTTGCTCTACCAACTGAGCTAAGGTACCATGCACTTTGGCAAATGCAAATATAAAACCCTTTATAGAATTGACAAGGGACTATTGAAAATTGAAGTACATTAGCACTAACAAAGTATCATTTTGAACCTCACAATAGATATCGGAAACACAAACACCAAGCTCGGGTTTTTTGAAGGTTTGGACTTGAAATCTACAGAGAAGTATAGAACCAACGGACCCATCGAATGGAAATCGATTGTCTCGACAAATAAGGTCACCCATGCCATTGTTTCACAGGTTGGAAATCAACAGTTAGCGCTAGATGACCTTTACGCCAAAACCCAATGTTTGGAAGTGCATCATCAGCTTCAACTCCCATTTACATCTGCATATGAGCCTTTTACGAATTTGGGGATTGATCGAGTTGTGGGATTGGCAGCTGCTTCATACTTGTTTCCAAAAACAAATGCCCTGATTATCGATGCAGGTACTTGTATCACTTACGATTTTATCACTGCAAGTGCAAATCATCTTGGAGGTATCATCAGTCCTGGTCTTGCCATGAGATATCAAGCCATGCACAAAAACACACATCAATTGCCAAACTTAGAGATACAGCAGCCCGCTGCATTTCCACCCACAAATACCAATGAAGCCATACATCATGGGGTTATCTTTGGTGTTACAGCTGAAATAGAGGCATTTATCAATAGATTTGAGACTCATACACCAAATTTTATGACAATTTTAACAGGTGGAGACGCTGGTTTCTTGTCTAAACGATTAAAAAATAGCATATTAGCGGACGCAAATTTTTTAGCATTTGGTTTAAATCTTTTGCTCGAAACGAACAAGTCATAAATGACTCGCTATTTTATCATCACATTTCTTTTTATTTCACATCTTGTGTTTGCTCAAAAGGGCACTCTTTCCCCTTACTCTTATTATGGTTTGGGGGAATCCTTGTTTGAAGGAACCATAGACCAAAGATCTATGGGTGGTTTGGTCGCACACGTCGATAGTATTCACTTCAACATATCGTCGCCTGCATCATTGGCCGATCTAAAACTTGTCAATTACGCAGTAGGGACAAATCATTCAAGCCGAAAATTTAGTTCTGAAGACAATTCTACGAACAATGTCACTGCTGGGATTGATTATATGTCAGTAGCCATTCCAACCAAATACTTTGGATTTGGTTTTGGTTTAATTCCCAAAACGGCAGTTGGTTATCGATTGAGTGTTGATGATCAATTAGATGGCGTGAACACCAATTCTAATTATGAAGGAAGTGGAGGAATCAACCAAGTTTTCTTTTCATTGGGCTTCTCTCCTATAAACAATGCAGGAATCGGACTGGCGGTACATTATAATTTTGGGTCATTCTCACGATTTCATACCCGTCAAGACGAAGGCATTGATTTGCTCTCACAATTGGCCAGTGAATCAGAAATAAGAGGAGTTGAGTTGAATCTTTCATCATATTATAAGATTAATCTTTCAAATCGTCTTCAGATGCAATTGCACTATGCATATCAACCTACTGCAGACCTAGAATCTTTCAATTCTCGAACGATATCAACATTTACATCATTTGGTGAAACACGTGACTCACAAGATGTAAACCTCTCAAATAATGGTCTCGATGAAACGATCAGTAGATTACCATCCAAACAAACATTTGGGGGAGGGATTGGCGAGCCTAAAAAATGGTTTATTGGAGGGCAATGGTCCTCATCAAAAGAGTCTATCGATAATTCATTATACTCGACAGGATCTGTTCAATATGAACCTGCTACAAAATTATCACTGGGGGGGTATTTTATCCCTGAATATGACTCTTTTTCGTCTTATTGGAAACGCATTGTTTATCGCGCTGGTTTTGTATCATTCAAAACAGGAATGATTTTAAATGACAAAGCAATAATTAATACTGGCATAACTTTTGGATTTGGACTCCCAGTTTCTGGTTTTTCAAATTTGAACATCGGAATCGAATTTGGAAAATTAGGTGCTGATGGCGAAACCCTTATTCAAGAAAATTATTTCAACACACGCATTGGGTTTTCGCTCAATGATCGTTGGTTTATCAAACGTAAATACAATTAAAATGAAAAAATTTACTTTAATCATATTACTCTCTTATTCATTTGAAACACTATCTGCACAATCCCCAGCAGACTGTCCAGCCAACCTCAGTATTTTTGCCGAGTTTGCAAAAGTTAAAAATTACGATTCAGCCTATGCACCTTGGCTTGAAGTAAAAACCCATTGCCCAGATTTGAATGAAGCAACATATATTTATGGAGAACGCATCCTCAACCACAAAATCAAAAATACTGAGGATAACGCAGAGTTCAAAACAATGTTGGCGTCTCTGTACGACGATTGGCTAACACATTTCCCTACAGACAGAAGAGGTAAATCGCAACAAGGTAAAATTTTGGCTGCCAAAGCACAGTCGATGTTTGAGTATGAAACAGCTCCACTAGCAGAGATATATGCAATTTTTGACCAGGCTTACTTATCTGATGTTGAGAGTTTTAACAATCCAAAAGCACTCTACAGTTATTTTAAGACTTTATACACTATGTATAAAAACGGAGAAGACAATGTGACCATTGATGTTTTGTTTTCAAAGTATGAGGATGTTTCTGAAAAATTTAATATTGAAAATCAAAAACTCTCTAAAACACTTGATAGAATCATAAAAAAGGAAGATGCTGGCGAAAGCTTGACCTCGAGAGATAAACGAAGTAAACGCGTTGCTGAGATCAATTCACGCGCCAATTCGACTTATGCCAATAATCTAGATGCCATGATTTCGCAAGAAGCGTCATGTGAAAACCTGATTCCACTTTATCGGTCAAACTTTGATGAAAACAAATCGGATGAGAAATGGCTCAAGCGTGCAGCAAGTCGTATGGATGCCAAAGAGTGTTCAGACTACCCATTGTTTGTTGAGCTTGTCGAAGCTCTTCACAGTCTAAGCCCCTCTGCAGATTCTGCCTATTATTTGGGCATCTTAAAGGACAAGGCTGGAAACACAACTGAAGCCATCACCTTCTATGAAGAGTCCCTCAAACTAGAAACAGATAATTACAGAAAGGCAGAGATAATGTACAAAATCGCTTCAAAACTCAAGAAAAGAGGTTTGAAAAGCCAATCGAGAAAATATGCAAACCAAGCCTTGTCGAACAAACCATCGATGGGTAAAGCATATATTTTGATAGCAGGTTTGTATGCCGATAGTGCCAATGACTGTGGGAACAATCAGTTTGAAAAACAATCAGTTTATTGGTTGGCAGCCCAAACGGCACGTCGAGCAGCATCTGTTGATCCATCATTAAAGAAAACATCCCAAAAACTCGAAGCGAGTTATAGTGGACGAGCACCTTCCAAAACCGATATTTTTACACAAGGAAAGGCTGGTGAGGTGATCACGTTTGACTGTTGGATTCGATCATCTGTTACTGTTCCCAACTTATAAGTACATGACTACCGGGAGGTATTTTGTTCTTTTGGTTGCAGTGATGTTTGCAAGTTGCACAGATCAGTTTTCAGCTGTACAACAGATGAATAAATTTGATGATATACCAGTTGGTATTGCAGAAGATCTCCACTTGATTTACTCTGACTCGGCTCGCAAGGAAGCAGAGCTCATTGCCCCTGTTTATATTGATTTTACAAATCAAAAATTTCCTTATTCGGAGTTCCCTGAGGGGTTAGATGCAACTTTGCATGGAGATCGGGGTGAAATCACTTTTATTCGATCAGATTATGGTATCTATTACCCCAAAACAGAAATCATTGACCTTAGAGGCAATGTCGTCATTTCTGATACAACAGGAACAAAGTTGAACACAAGTCAATTGTACTGGGATGCGGGTAAAGAGTGGTTGTTCACAGAAAAAAATTTTACTTTTACCAATAGTTCATATGACATCAAAGCAGTTCGATTGGATGCCAATCGCTCATTTCAAAAACTGATGACAGGAATGATAAGGGGTAATATTCTAGTGAAAGACGAAAACATAGATTAAATGAATAAGTTTCACAGATTTTCAGAAAAAATGTATTTGTTTTTTGGTTGCGTATTTATCATCGAGGCCATTGTAAACATTCAAAGACTGAATCAGCGTTTTTATATCTCCTGTATATTGGGAGCTACTGCTTTTGGAATGTTTTTCTTCCGACGTAAGTATCGTAAAAAATTTGAAAGTAGAAATCAAAATCAGAAATGACCTCTGAGCTGTTTGTCATTTTTGGTTGCTTGATGCTATCTGCTTTTTTTTCAGGGATGGAAATTGCTTTTGTATCCTCAAATAGAGTACGATTGGCATTGCAAATCAAACAACCTGGGCTAGTGTCCTCTGCCTTGGCAAACATCACCAAAAACCCTTCAAAATTCATTGCAACCACTTTGGTTGGAAACAATATCGCGTTGGTCATTTATGGATTGTTTATGGGAGAATTCATCATATTTAAAATCTACCCTGATATGGTGGGGGTTGATGATTTAACGCTTTCGATTGTTTTTATACAAACTGTTATTTCTGCAGTAGTTATTTTGATTGCTGCAGAATTTTTACCCAAAGTTGTGTTTCAGATTTATGCTAATGCTTTGCTGCAATTTTTTGCAATCCCAACAGTCTTCTTTTATCATATATTGAGCCCTTTGACAGATGCATTTTTGTGGTTTTCCAATGTCATTCTAAAACGTTTTTTTAAAACGAGTGAGGATCATATCCCAACAGCTTTCTCCAGAGTTGATCTTGAAGAATATGTGAGCGAACAGGTCGAATCAACAGATGATGAAGAGCTCGACAGTGAGGTACAAATTTTCCACAATGCATTGACATTCAACGATCGAAAAGCGAGAGAAATTATGGTTCCTAGAGCCGAAGTAACTGCTGTCGATCGCTATGTGTCCAATAAGGAACTTATTAGCCTTTTTTCAAGTACTGGTTTTTCAAAAATTTTGGTCTACAAGGGAAACCTAGACAATGTGGTTGGATACGTTCATGCATTTGACTTGTTTAAGAAACCAAAAAATGTTCGATCGATCACACATCCAGTTGTATTTGTACCAGAATCGATGTTGATTAAGGATATTTTAAATTCTCTTACCAAAAAGCGAAAAAGCATTGCCATAGTGCTTGACGAATATGGTGGTACAGCCGGAATGATCACCTTAGAAGACATCGTTGAGGAGTTGTTTGGAGAAATAGAAGATGAATACGATCAGATCGATTTAATCGAGTTAAAGCTGGAATCAGGCGATTATCTGCTTTCAGCGAGACTAGAGGTCGACTACCTCAACGACAAATACAAGCTCGACTTGATCGAAGATGATCAATATGATACTTTAGGTGGTTACATCGTTCATCACACGCAAAGTATCCCTAAAAAAGGCGAAATCGTAGAAATTGGTGAATACGAATTTGAAATCCAAAAGGTAACAGCAAGCAAAATTGAACTTATTAAAATCCTTGCCAAATAAGAGCTTGTAAACTTCTTTTTTTTTCATCCAAAGAAGTTGTATTTTCGCCATCTATCAAAAAAATAACTCATGGCGATTTTAGGTAAAATTCGAGAAAAATCAATCGTACTAATACTAGTTATTGGAATGGCACTATTTGCGTTTGTTATTTCAGGTGTTTTTGACGGCGCTGGAACCATCACCCAAGAACCAGTCGCTATTGTAGGAGATGAGGAAATAACCATCGAACAGTTTAGTAGGCGCGTGGATGATGTTGAACGAAATACAGGTATGAGTAATGTGCAGGCAGCCAATTCTGTTTGGAACCAAATTCTAACAGAATATTCCTTCAACCAGTTGCAGGAGGAGCTTGGTCTTGATGTGGGTCGAAGTCATGTTGAAAATTTTATTGCTAATTCTCCTGGATTTAGACAAGACAGCCGTTTTCAAAACGCTTTAGGGGAATTTGATGTTATTGCTTTTACTGATTTTATCAATGACAGTAAAAGAAACAATCCTACAGTATATAGCCAATGGCAGCTACAGGAAGAATCAATACGAAGCACTATCAGCCGACAGTTATACAACACTATGATTCAAGCTGGTATTTATCACACTGCATTTGATGGAAAAACAGAACACAAACTCGAAAATGATAAGATTAGTATATCTTTTGTAAAAGTACCATACAACTCTATTCCAGATAGTCTGGTAGCGATTTCAGATCGAGACATCAAAAAATACATCAATGCTAACGAAGAAGAGTTTGAAGTGGAAGAAAGCCGATCGATTCAGTATGTTGTTTTTGATGAAAAAGCCTCTGTCGAAGATAATTTGGAAATCGAAAACGGGCTTAAAAAATTACTCGAACCTCAGGTCATATTTAATGAAGTAAGTGAAGCTGAAGAAACTTTACCATCATTCTCTCAGACAGATAATGTAAAGGAGTTTATTGCCGAATATTCAGAAACACCATATGATGAGACTTATAAAACCAGAGCTCAATTAGGCACCTACGCAAACACACTTTTCGACCTTGAAGAAGGTGAGGTTTTCGGACCATATAAAGATGGAAATCAGTTTAAGCTCTCTCGTATGATGGATTTCGATCGAGGAGGTTCTGTGAAAGCACGTCATATATTGATTGCTTATGAAGGGTCACAGAATGCATCTAGCGATGTGACTAGAACAAAAAACGAAGCAAGTAAAGAGGCTTATCGCGTACTTCGTTTGGTGCGTGCCAATGGCTCTGACTTCGCCGAGTTGGCAAGAACTTATTCTGATGGGCCATCCAAAAATAGAGGTGGTGACCTTGGATTTTTTAGACGTGATGATATGGTTGAGGCGTTTAATGATTTTGTGTTTTCAAAACCAACTGGCTCAATAGGCGTCGTTGAAACAGATTTTGGTTATCATGTGATTGAGGTACAAGAAAAAGAAGATGTAGTCTTGATTGCATCCGTTGTCAAAAAAATTGTACCATCTGAATCTACGAGCAACGAAGTTTTTCGATTGGCTACAGAGTTTGAAATAGAGAGTATGAAAAACGGATTTTCAACTGCATCAGAGTCATTAGGTTACGATTTGCGAAATGGATCCAATTTGAAGCTTATGGATGAGAGCATCCCAGGTCTTGGCGCTCAGCGTACCATTGTGAAATGGTCTTTTGAAGAAAAAACAAGCGTGAGTGATATCAAACGATTTGACCTTCTTGGAGGTGGATATGTTGTTGCTGAGTTGATAGAAAAATCATTTGCTGGAACTTCAAGTGTAGAAGATGCAAGAAACGCTGTACAAGCTAAGTTAATCCAAGACAAAAAGTATGATCTTCTCCGTTCGAAATATGGTAGTGATGTATCACTTGCAACAATTGCAGAGGATTATGGACAAAGCATTTTAACCTCATCAGCGATCAATGCAGCAGCAGGGTCAATAGCTGGTGCAGGGACAGAGCCATTTGTAGTGGGGTCAGGTTTTTCACTTGAAATGAATCAGACCTCAGCATTGATACAGGGAAAACAAGGAATATTTGTGTTAGAAGTTGATTTATTTGAAGAATCAACACCATTGCCCTCTTACGATGGTTACTCGAGTTCGTTAAATGAAAACGTTTTGAGCCGTCTTCGACCATTGATAGACGAGGTCATTCGCGATCATTATGAAGTGGTTGATAATAGATTCAACTATTTTTAAGGTTTTAAACTACACCAAAATAAGTATTTTCTTATACACCATTTATTTATAATCATTGAATTCACTTTTTTTTTGGGGGGGGGCGTTTTCTTATATAGTTTTTTCACGGCAAAACGATTTTTTTAAATCAATTTTGTAGCATATTCATAGTGTTAAGACGATACTGAATTGTTTTTATTGTTTTTTCATTTTTAGTTTATCATTATTGTAACCATAGTACAATTATTGCCGACAAGTATGTATCCTTTTTTGCCCTAAGCAAGATTGGTTGAGATACAAATTTAAAAAGTTTCGTGAAGTTAAAATTTATTGTGATTTGATTTTTTAATGGTAGCAATAAACATTTCCAAGCATTGAAAAGTTCTTTTTTAACTACACAGCTGTGATTTGATAGGAACTTTAGATTGCCGGGTCTTTTTTAAAAAAACACCTCTTTGTGCTTCCAAAAAATATTTACAAACAGAACTAAATAAACGACTGCAAGGGTAAACTTCATCATTGTCCCGGCTAAAAATCCCATCAAGGAACCAAAGGCAGCACGAACAGCTTTTTTGAGATCTGAATTTTGCGTTAGCTCACCAGCTAATGCTCCTACAAAAGGGCCAAAAACCAGTCCGATTGGCCCAAAGAAAAATCCGATGAGAAGACCAATGCCAGAACCAATGGTACCTATTCGTGTGCCACCTAGTTTTTTTGTACCCCATACAGGAAGTAAACCGTCGAGTAAGAAAATGACAAGAGCGATAATGAATGTGAGTGTTAAAAATGTTGTGTTAGATGGAACACTTTCTATTTGATGGAGTACAAGCAAGCCCAGCCAACTGCAAACTGGCCCTGGAATGATTGGTAAAAAACTTCCTGCTACGCCTAACAATATTAGCAGACCACCAAAAATGATTAGTATAATGTCCATAGTATAAAATAGGAGATGCTAAATTAGCGAAGTGGGAGTATTATGCAAATGTTTCCATAATTTTTTTTGTACTTTTCATAACCAATGTTGAGGGCATTATTTATTGGGATACTGATGTTGGCGAATTCCTGCAACCAAACTGATGCAGAGCAAATTCGCAAGCCCAACACTGCCTGGCAATCAACAGATCAACCCCCTGTATATCCTGGATGCGAGAGTAGAGAAACGACTGCCGATCAATGGGATTGTTTCCAGGCATCGATTTCTCGATCGATTAGTATGGCTTTTACAGAAAATCCTTTACCACTACAAGCCAATGCACCAAAATCTGTGATTCTTTATGTAGAAGTTGATCAAAGTGGAAAAGTGCTGTTCAAAGGAATTGAACCTGATACAGACAGGGCAATTCTTCAAGCCATGCAAACAGCCATTGATGAACTACCAATTGTAAGCCCAGCAACAAAAACCAATGTAGGGGTTACAGCCCAAGTGCAGTTTCGCATACCTATTCTACTTCAAAACTGATATGATCAAACAATGAAAGAGACAATCTCTAGCTCGAAACGCATTATTCTTGGCATTGACCCAGGAACAACGATAATGGGATATGGTCTTATCACAGTCGATGGAAAAAAAATGGAGCTCCTTCACATGGATGAACTGGTGATGAATTCAAAAGAAAATCACTATTTGCGTTTGCAAAAGATTTTTGAAAAGACCATCGAGATCATTGATAAATTTCATCCAGATGAAATGGCTTTGGAAGCACCTTTTTTTGGAAAAAATGTTCAGTCGATGTTAAAGTTGGGTCGTGCACAAGGTGTTGCTATGGCTGCTGGATTATCCCGAGAGTTGGCAATAACCGAGTATTCTCCCAGAAAAATAAAAATGGCTATCACAGGCAATGGAAACGCCTCCAAGGAGCAGGTTGCTAGAATGCTTCAACAACTGGTGGATCTCAAAACCCTACCCAAAAACCTTGATGCTACAGATGGGTTGGCAGCTGCTGTCTGTCACTTTTTCAACCCTGCGAAGGAATCTGGAAAAACCTATTTGGGTTGGGGCTCTTTTGTCAAACAAGAGGCTCATCGAATTAAAAAATAGCATGTCGGGACTATACATACATATCCCTTTTTGTAAAAAGGCATGTCATTACTGTAACTTCCATTTTTCGACCTCAATGCGCTATGCTGATGATATGTTGGCTGCAATTCAACAAGAAATTCGACTGCGAAAACAAGATGCTAAAATCCCTATTGAGACAATTTATTTTGGTGGTGGTACACCATCTGTACTTAGCCCTGCACAACTCCAATTATTGATAGATGAAGTGAATCAGTGTTATGAAATTGTGAAAAAACCGGAAATCACTCTTGAAGCTAACCCCGATGATTTAGCCAAAGCATATATGCGTGACATTGAAAAGCTAGGCATCAATCGCCTATCGATAGGCGTGCAATCGTTTTTGGACGATGAGTTAAACCTGATGAATCGCGCGCACAATGGCAGTCAAGCCATTTCTTCAGTACAGGATGCAAAAGCAGTTTTTAAAAATCTGTCGATTGACCTGCTTTTTGGCAATCCGAATACTACGCTAGACGATTGGAAACAAAATCTTGATTATGCCCTTCATCTAGATGTGCCACATATTTCATCATACGCACTTACCCTTGAGCCTAAAACAGCTCTTGAACGTTTTGTAGACAAGGGGGTTGTTTCTCTTTTGGACGAACAGCTTGTTGACGCGCAGTTCAATTATTTGGTTGACACCCTAACTGACATGGGTTATGATCATTATGAACTATCAAGTTTTGGAAAACCGGGGTATCATTCGCGCAACAACATTGGTTATTGGCAAGGCAAAACCTACTTAGGTATTGGTCCCTCAGCTCATGGGTTTGATGGTGTTCATCGATATTGGAATGTGAGCAATAATGCAAATTATATGCAAAAGATAACACAGGGCGAACTGCCACAAACGATAGAAAAGTTGAGTGTAATTAATCGATACAACGAATCGGTTATGATTGGCTTGCGTGCATCTTGGGGTGTGTCTTTGCAGAAAATGGAAAGTAATTTGGGACTGCTTTATCGGCAGCATCTGGAGGAGCAAGCACAACGATTTATAGAAGAAGGATTGTTGCATATTGAAAACGATGCTTTAAAAACCACTCGAAGTGGTGCATTTTTAGCTGATGGAATTTCTGCAGACTTGTTTCTTATTGACTTGCTTGGTGCATCGTCGTGAAGTGTTTGTAAAAGTGCGGAATTGTCTCTATACCTTTTAAAAAGTTAAAGACACCAAAATGCTCATTGGGGGAGTGAATTGCGTCGCTGTCGAGACCAAATCCCATCAATACGGTCTTGCTTTGCAGGGTTTCTTCAAACAATGCTACGATTGGAATACTCCCTCCATCACGTACTGGGATGGGGGCTTTACCAAAGGTTTCAACGTATGCTTTTGATGCTGCTTGAAATTCCAGACCATCTGGATGCATGACATAGGCTTCTCCTCCGTGATGTGGAGTAACTTTTACTGTCACTCCTTTGGGGGCGATTGAAACAAAATGATCCATGAATAGCTTTGTAATTACTTCCGACTTTTGATTAGGCACCAATCGCATCGATATTTTTGCATAGGCCTTTGATGCAATAACAGTTTTTGCACCTTCACCAATATATCCTCCCCAAATGCCATTGACGTCAAGGGTTGGGCGAATGGACTTGCGTTCTATTGTAGAATAGCCTTTTTCTCCATAAACCGATTCAATGTCAAGTGCGTTTTGATAGTTTTCTAAGGAAAATGGGATTTGTTTGAATTGCTTGCGTTCTGCAGAATTGAGTTCTTCCACTTTATCGTAAAAGCCTGGAATTGTTACTCGATTGTTTTCGTCGTGGAGGGACGCCACCATTTTGGTCAGGATATTGATCGGATTGGCAACTGCCCCACCATAAAGACCTGAATGCAAGTCACGATTAGGACCAGTGATTTCCACTTCCACATAGCTCATGCCACGTAGACCAGTAGTGATGGAAGGAATGTCGTTGGCAAGCATACCAGTATCGGAAATCAGTATTACATCATTCGCGAGTTTATCGGTATTTTCACGCACAAAGGTTTCCAAATTGTCGCTGCCAACTTCTTCTTCTCCTTCAATCATAAATTTGACATTGCAAGGAATGCCGCCATTTTGCTCCATCACTTCAAGTGCTTTGATATGCATAAACATTTGCCCTTTGTCATCACAAGCACCACGCGCAAAAATGGCTCCTTCTGGATGGACATCGGTTGTTCTTATTTCTGGTTCAAAAGGAGGCGTGTCCCACAGGTCTATCGGATCGGGTGGTTGCACGTCATAATGCCCATAAACGAGCACAGTAGGTAGGGAAGGGTCAATGATTTTCTCGCCGTAGACGATCGGATAACCTGCAGTGGGACAGAGTTCGGTGAGTGTGCATCCTGCAATAGTGAGGGCATCTGCCACTGCTTGTGCAGCAGTTTGCATATAAGAGGCATAGTTCGAATCTGCACTAATAGAGGGTATGCGTATGAGCGAAAACAGTTCTTCTAGGAAGCGTTTTTTATTTTTTTCGATGTAGGTAGCTTGTGCTGACATAATGTTGAATTGAATACGAATATATCGCATAATTTAGAGATAAAAAATCGCTAAATGTGTTTATATTTGCAACCCATTAATAGCGGGTGTGGTGAAATTGGTAGACACGCTAGATTTAGGATCTAGTGCTTCACGGCGTGGGGGTTCGAGTCCCTTCACCCGCACAAAAAAACCCTTAACTACAAATCAAGTTAAGGGTTTTATTTTAAGCAGGTAATAAATGCAGTAGACTATCGCTTATTTACTTTGGCAATATACTCGTCCAGTGCTTTAGTCATTGAAGGGTTGGTAGGGGTTGGTGCGAGGATATCGATTCGCAAATTAGCAGTTTCAGCAGCTTTGACTGTACTATTGCCAAAAACAGCAATACGTGTATTGTTTTGCTGAAAGTCTGGGAAATTGTGAAACAAAGACTCAATCCCTGAGGGACTAAAAAACACCAAAATATCATAATATACATCACGCAAATCTGATAAATCGCTGATAACAGTGTTGTAAAACACACCTTTTGTCCAGTTGATTTCGAGCTTATCAAGCGCCTCAGGAACACTTGGTTTCAGCACATCTGAACAGGGTAGTAAAAAGTTTTCGCTTTTGTGCTTAGCAATCAGCTCGATCAAATCTGAAAACGTTCGTGTGCCAACATAGACTTTTCTCTTGCGATAAACCACATATTTCTGAAGATAATAAGCAACAGCTTCTGATTGACAGAAATACTTTAAGGTTGAGGGAACAGGGAAGCGCATCTCTTCTGCTAGTCTGAAAAAATGATCCACCGAATTTCGACTTGTCAAAATAATTGCTGAAAATTTACTCAGGTCAATTTTTTGCTTGCGAACCTCTCTTGCAGCAACTCCTTCAACGTGGATAAATGGTCTAAAGTCAATGGCAACTTTTCTCTTCTCAACAAGTTGGTTGTATGGTGAGTTTTCAACAGCTGGTTCGGGTTGTGAAACAAGAATCGTTTTTACTTTCATAAATGATTTATGTGTTGGTTTGATTCAGTAACACGAACAAGACCCAAAGGGGTCCAATTTCGAGGATGCAAATATAAGAAATAAATAGTACTTTCCTTTTTTGTATCAATTGTCTATAAGGCTTGGCAAAGAACTGATATCCAATGATGTAGTACAAAATATAAATCAGACCCACACTCCCCCAGTATATTTGGTGATCTAGTGGAGGGTAGTTTGAGAATAAGATAGATGTAAACAATATAAATGCTGCTTTTGTTTTTAGCAGTGCTCTGCGCAAAGTTACTTCTAGCAACATGCGCCATGACTTCCAAAACAATCCAATGATGAATTCTAAAACAAACTTGGCAGTGGTATATCCGAGCCATACGCCAATAACCAAGTAAATTGGTGTTAGTACATCAATCAAATACCAATGAACCAATAGTTTATAGACGAAATACCCAAATGCAAATCCACGAAAAGCAAAGGTGATGATGTCTTGAATTTTTATGTTTTCTGAGGGGGTGTTAATTTTTTTGGTTGAAGGAATATCAGTTTGGTTGATGCGAATGATCGAAAAAAACGACCCTTGATCTCTGACCTTTATCACAAGTAAAAAACACAAGAGTAGCAATGAATACCACATGATAGTAGAATCATCAACAGTGTATGGCAATAAAGTATATTCTCTCACAGTGCAAAAGTAAACAATGGTATGGGAACAAGACCGCCGAATTTCCTACTTTTGTTTTGCGTATATCATGAAAGAAAAGCTAGTTATTGTTCCCTCCTACAACGAAGCCGAAAACATCGAGGAATTGGTTGCTGTTGTAATGGCTTTAGATTATCCTTTTGATATGCTTGTTGTAGATGATGATTCGCCAGACGGAACTGCTAAATTGGTCGAAGCATTACAGCCAAAATACAAAGATCGTTTACACCTACTGAAACGACCAACCAAAGAAGGCTTGGGCCCTGCCTATCTCGAGGCATTCAAATGGGCATTGGATCGAAATTATCAGTTTTTATTCGAAATGGATGCTGATTTTTCTCATGACCCTTATGACCTGACCAAATTATATGAAATACTACAGCAGGACAAGGCAGATGTTGTTGTGGGATCGAGATATGTTCGTGGAATTCAAGTCATCAATTGGCCTTTGTCTCGAATTTTACTATCCTATTTCGCCTCACTATACGTTCGTTTGATTACTCGAATGCCTATTAAAGATACCACTGCGGGCTTTGTGGGATATAAAAAAGAGGTTATTCAAGCCATCATAAATGAAAATATCCGTTTTTCTGGATATGCTTTTCAGATTGAAATGAAATTCAAAGCATGGGTCAAAAATTTTCGTTTAAGTGAGATACCTGTTGTATTCACAGATCGTGCGCGTGGAGTTTCAAAAATGAATCGATCAATTATCAGCGAAGCTATTTTTGGTATAATTTTGATGAAAATAAAAAGCTGGTATGCCAAATAATCAAACACTATTGATTAGCAATGCCAAAGTCGTAAACGAGGGGCAAATCAAAACCCTTGATCTTTTCGTCGAGGGGCCATTTATTTCTAAAATTGCGCCTCAAATCGATGATGTGGCAGATGTTGAAATCAACGCTATGGGTAAGTTGTTACTTCCTGGACTCATTGACGATCAAGTTCATTTTCGCGAGCCTGGACTCACGCACAAAGGCACAATAGAAACAGAAAGTCGTGCTGCAGTTGCTGGGGGCATTACCACCTTTTTTGAAATGCCAAACACAAACCCCCAAACGACCAACTGGAACGAATTTCAAAACAAAATTGAAATTGCCAAAGCATCTTCTTGGGCCAATTTTGGATTTATGTTTGGAGGCACCAATGACAACCTCAACGAAGTACTAACCGTCGACCCTCAACTTGTGCCAGGAATAAAGTTATTTCTTGGCTCATCGACTGGCAATATGCTGGTTGATAAGCCTGAGGTTTTGCGAGATATTTTTTCCAATACAAAACTCCCAATCTCTGTTCACTGCGAAGATGAACAAATCATTCGACACAATTTGTCGGGATTTATCAAAAAATATGGTGATGATATCCCTATGTCTTTTCACCCACATATTCGATCTGAAGATGCTTGTTACCTTTCCTCATCCAAGGCTGTTTCACTTGCCAAAGAAACAGGTGCAAGACTTCATGTATTTCATCTGTCAACAGCAAAAGAAACCGAATTGTTTGACAGTCATTTTGATGTAAAAACAAAGAATATAACGTCAGAGGTTTGCATTCATCATCTTTGGTTTTCAGATGCAGATTACGACGAAAAAGGGGGTTTGATCAAGTGGAATCCAGCTGTAAAATCATCCCAAGATCGTCATGGTCTTTGGACAGCACTCAATGACGATCGAATTGATATTATTGCCACTGACCATGCGCCTCATACAATGGAAGAAAAAATGAATCCATACACCAAATCTCCCTCGGGTGGTCCAATGGTCCAACACGCTTTGTCTGTGTTATTGGAATGTCATTTGCAAGGAAAAATTTCGTTAAAAAAAATCGTTGAAAAAATGGCACATAACCCTGCAAAACTGTTTGATATCGATCGACGAGGATTTGTTCGCGAGGGATATTTTGCAGATTTGGTACTTGTAGATTTGGACAGGCCCTACACTGTTTCTAAAGAAAATATCCTTTACAAATGTGGCTGGTCGCCTCTTGAAGGGCAGCGCTTTCGGTCGCGCGTAACCCAATCAATTGTAAATGGAGTTTTGACCTATGACAATGGTGTATTTTCAAGTAAAAGTGCTGCGATGGCTGTTAAATTTAACAGATGAAAAAACTCTTGTTTTTGATGTTTTTGATGTTTTTGTCTTGTGGGCAAGTTGATCAAGAAAAACCAGAAAATCTAATTGAAGAGGAGAAAATGGCCGATTTGATTTTCGAGCTTGCGCTATTTGATGCCAGTAAGGCCTTTGTAATGAAGGGAGAAACAACTAGAATTGGTTTGGACAGTGAGTCATTTTATAAGTACCACAATATCGATAGCACAAAGTTTGCTTTGAGTAACGCCTACTACGCAAAGCAACCAAAAGCATACTTGCGCATTATAAGTGCAGCTAAAAAAAAATTTGAGGATTTTGAAAAAAGAGTGCAGGAAAGCCAGAACGAAAAAATAGTGATCGACTCCATTGGTAATAAACTGTCTCCCAAAATAATAATGGATGAATAGTCTATGCTTTTTTGATCAGCATTAAGGACTTATATTTGTGTAATTCTAAACCAATGGCAATAAACTTTGTAGCAGAACTAGAGTGGAGAGGGATGATTCATGACATCATGCCCGACACTGAGAAGGTATTGAAGGAGGCGTCAACTGCTGGCTACATCGGTTTTGACCCCACATCCGACTCTTTGCACATTGGGAGTTTGGTACAGATTATAATCTTGATGCATTTTCAGAAAGCAGGGCACAGTCCTATTGCTTTGATTGGAGGTGCTACTGGGATGATTGGTGATCCATCTGGCAAATCACAGGAACGAAATTTACTCGATAAAGAAACACTCGAAAAAAATGTGAAAGGGATTGAAAATCAGCTAAGTCGTTTTTTGGATTTCGATAAAAATTCTTCCAATGCCGCCAAGCTCGTTAACAACTACGACTGGATGTCTGGTTTTTCGCTGATTGATTTTGCAAGAGATATTGGCAAGCATTTGACAGTCAACTATATGATGGCCAAAGACTCTGTAAAAAAGCGCCTTGGGAGTAATGCCAAAGAAGGGATGTCCTTCACTGAGTTCAGCTATCAATTGATTCAAGGATATGATTTTCTTTATTTGTATAAACATCACAACTGCTTGTTGCAAATGGGTGGAAGTGATCAGTGGGGTAACATTACCACTGGCACAGAGCTCGTGCGTAGAAAAGCAGGGGGTAAGGCCTATGCGCTTACTTGCCCTTTGATTACTAAAGCCGATGGCACCAAGTTTGGAAAAACAGAAGAGGGTAATGTTTGGTTGGATAAAACCAAAACGTCTCCTTATAAGTTTTATCAATATTGGCTAAACACATCTGACGATGATGCAGAGCGATATATCAAAATATTCACCTTTTTGGATGAAAAAACGATAGCTAATCTCATTTCAGAACACAAAGAAGCTCCACATATGCGTAAGCTTCAAATGACCCTAGCAGATGAAGTGACAAGGATGGTACACTCTGAAGAAGAAAGGTTATTGGCTGTACAAGCATCAGAAATTCTCTTTGGAAAAGCAACTTCGGCATCGCTAAAGGAACTGGATGAAGCAACTTTTTTGGATGTGTTTGAGGGTGTTCCTCAAGCCACCTTATCCAAGTCGACCCTTGCAGAAGGATGCACTGCTATAGATTTACTCGCTTCCTTAACAGGGTTCTTATCCTCAAACGGCGAGGCTAGACGAGCACTGAAAGAGAATTCGATTTCAATAAATAAAGAAAAGATAAACGAGTCGTTTACAGCACAAGTACTCGATCTAATCTGTGATCGCTATTTATTGATTCAACGAGGAAAAAAGAACTACTTTTTGGTAGTGTTCAACTAACCATAAGATTGCACCCTCTGACGTCACTCGAATCAGCTCTACCGATCACCTCAAAGGTTCCATCGGGATAAATCCTGCCTAGGTCATCGGTTCCGATAAAAGCACAAGAATTTTTATTTGCCAGATCAATAATGTTCAGACACCCTGTTCCATGCGCTTGAATATCCAAAGGGTTGTTTGGATTTCGAACAAGGACTTTCATCCAAGGTGGACAGCGAAATCGCCCATTGTCTTTTGCATATGCTTGTGAGAGTAGCTCTGTCATTCCATACTCTGACTGAATACCCTCAACATCTAGAGTTTGCTTAAGTTGTGCATGAAGTTCCTCACGCACCAGTTCTTTGCGACGCCCTTTCATACCCCCAGTTTCGACCACGATAGTATGCTGCAATGAGCTTGGAAATTGTTCTGCAAAATCCATGAGAGCAAAACTTACTCCCAGCAAAAAAGTTTTTTGATTGGCCTGCTCACGACGTTTCAAAACATCATGTAGTTTTTGGTAGTTGTCGAGATAAAAACCACTGTCTGCACAATCCGACATTTCGATCAACTTTTGCATCATGTAGATCAATGACGAATTGGGTTTTTCCAAATACCCAGGCAATAAACCAATCACAGCAAATTGGTTGGGATGCCCATAAAAAAATTCAAAACAATTGAAAAAACTCTGCTCATAAACCTCAATATCTGCTACATGATGTGCGCTTGTTTTGCCTCCCGTTCCACTACTTTCAAAAATATGTGAACACTCTGGGTTTCCTGTTAGGACCTTGTGTGTTTTGAAGAAAGAAATGGGTAAAAAAGGAATCTTTATTACAGATTCACAATCGCTAGGAAGTTTGTGAACCAAATCGCAAAACGAACGATAAATAGGATTTTCTGAGAACTGCTTTTCATATAATTGAATCGCTTGCAGGTCAAATGCTTTTGATGATTGGTAAAACAATAGTTGGTTCATAAATCGATATCAAATTTACATTTTTAACGTTAATCTAATGTTTGAGCAGTTGATTGAGCTATAAATTTTATACATTTGAGTTTTGGCGTATAATGGATAAAAAAAAGATTAAGATTTTACTCGTTGATGATGAACCAGACATCTTAGAGTTCATGAGTTATAATTTATCTAATGAGGGGTATAAAGTCTACACTGCTACCAATGGAGAAGAGGCTATTGAAAAAGCTAAAAGCAAGTCTATACACTTAATTTTACTTGACGTCATGATGCCAGTCATGGATGGGATCGAGGCATGTGAGAACTTGCGAAAAATACCCAAATTGGGAGAAAAGTTAATCATTGTTTTTCTGACTGCACGCAGTGAGGACTATACACAGGTTGCAGGCTTAGAAGCTGGTGCAGATGACTACATCACAAAACCAGTGAAAATTAAAGTCCTCATCAGTAAGGTTAAATCACTTTTGCGTCGAGTTAGTGATGGGAAAGAAAGCAGTAAAATAATTGAAGCCGGCAGCCTTGTTGTTAATCGTGAAGAATATAAAATCATATATGAGGGTGATGAAAAAATTCTTCCTAGAAAAGAATTTGAGCTCGTTTCGCTTTTGGCGAGTAAGCCCAATAAAGTTTTTGAGCGTGAAGTAATTCTCGATCGTGTTTGGGGAAACGAGGTCATCGTCGGTGGACGTACAATTGACGTACACATCCGTAAACTCAGAGAAAAAATTGGCGATCGACACTTCAAAACAGTTAAAGGTGTTGGATACAAATACGTCATCTAAATGAACTCCTGTGCTATCAAAGAAACGAAAATCACTTGCCATTGCATTCTCAACTGCCTGCCTATTGATTGTTGTAATCGCAGTTTCTCTTTCGAGTTATTTACTTTTTAATCAAGACCCATTTTCAGCCAATATCTTAACCCTTTCAATCGGATTAGGAGTTATTTTTTCGTTCGCTATTTATTTCTGGCTCAACAGACAAATCAATAAACTTTTGGACGCCCACCTCAAAGAACTCTTCAAAGATTTTTCTGCGGAAAATGAAGTTCTCTATCAAGCCAATGAAGTCATTGATTTGAAGGAGTTGGAGAAGAGGGTTAAAGAAATTGTTTCCAAGCGAAAATTAGAAATCACCACTTTAAAAAGTCAAGATGCCTTTAGAAAAGAGTTTTTAGGCAATGTGGCGCATGAACTTAAAACCCCCTTATTTACAGTTCAAGGTTATTTATCGACCTTATCAGATGGTGCTTTGTATGATGCAAAAGTCAATAAAAAATATATTACTAGAGCAAGCAAAGGGGTCAATAGACTGCTTTACATTGTAAAAGATCTGGATTTGCTGACACAACTTGAGACACAAAATCAAGCACTAATGATATCAAATTTTGATATTGTGGAGCACGTTAGAAATATATTTGAATTGCTAGAAATTCGAGCGGCCAAAGCCAATATATCTTTAGAATTTGACAAAGATTATTTGTTCCCGATTGAAGTTCATGCAGATGAAGAAAGAATTCAACAAGTTGTGACAAATCTGATTGTAAATTCGATTAAATACGGAAAGAAAAAAGGGACAACAGAAGTTCGTTTTGAAGACGTTGATGAACACACAATCACAGTTCATATTGCAGACAATGGCGAGGGAATTGCAGAAGAGCATCTGCCACGTTTGTTCGAGCGTTTTTATCGAGTTGACAAAAGTGGAAGCCGTAAAGATGGGGGCTCAGGCTTGGGGCTTTCGATCGTGAAACACATCGTCGAAGCCCATCAGCAAGAAATGTTTGTTGAAAGTAAAGTTGATATTGGTTCTCAATTTTCTTTTACCTTAGACAAGGCAACCTATTCGGTTTACCAAACATAGAAGTCAATGGGCAGTAAGAATAAGCTAAAGCGTTTTCAAGAAAATGAAACTTTACCCAATGTGATTCAGCCAAATAGGGAGTCACTGGTCAATGAATCGTTTGGTTATAAAGCGAACTGGCATACTTATTTTGAAAACAATAACCCCATCATCCTTGAGTTGGGCTGTGGCAAGGGAGAATATACAGTGGCATTGGCACAGCAAAATCCTGATTGCAATTACATTGGAATCGACATCAAGGGGGCACGTTTTTGGAGAGGAGCAAAAACAGCTTATGAAGAACAACTCACTAATGTTGCATTTGTTCGAACACAAATCGAGCTGATTGAACATGTATTTGCAGCAGGTGAAGTTTCCGAAATTTGGCTGACTTTTCCAGATCCTCAACTAAAGTTCAAGCGTACAAAACACAGGTTGACCAACCCCGAATTTTTGGAGAAGTTCCAGCGAGTTCTCAAGCCAAAAGGAGTTGTACACCTAAAAACTGACAGTTCTTTTCTACATGGATATACCCTTGGTGTTTTAGACGGCATGGGAATTGAACCTCAAATGGCACAACATGATGTATATAAATATGTTCATGCACCAACAGATGTGATTTCTATTCAAACCTTTTATGAGCAACAGTATTTGGCTCAAAAAATCCCAATAACCTACCTAAGATTTAGTTATGAGTGACAAGTCAAATGGTTCCGATTTCTTTAACCGTGTTTATGCTATTGTTCGTCAAATACCGGAGGGTCGTGTGACAAGCTATGGTGCAATTGCAGCTTGTTTGGGCATGCGTCGATCGGCACGAATGGTGGGTTGGGCCATGAACGCTGCGCATATAAAACCAGATGTACCTGCGCATCGTGTTGTCAATCGAAATGGGTTGCTTACTGGGAAACACCATTTTGGGGGACCTAGGGTTATGCAGCAGTTGTTGGAAAATGAGGGTCATCAAATCGAAAACGACCAAATCATCGACTTCAAACAAGTGTTTTGGGATCCAGTTAACACTATGTAAGTTGCTGGCTTTGTGCTATATTTGTAATTTAGAATCATTTTAAAAAAGCAAACTTTGAAAAAATCTGACATTACGTCTATTGTCAAAGACATTCCACTGCTGGGTTCTGCCCAAAGCATAGGAGATGCTGGTGCATTGTCAAATGTTCAGATCATGGGTAAGGAAGTCCTTATAGATCTATTGATGCATAGTCCGAGTTTGCAATCTAGAAAAAAGATAGAAGCGCATGTCGAGGCTGCTTTGAAGGAGAAATTAAGTGACTACTATA
This sequence comes from uncultured Bacteroidota bacterium, assembly GCA_902619855.1. GTDB lineage: Bacteria > Bacteroidota > Bacteroidia > Flavobacteriales > Flavobacteriaceae > UBA724. The sequence continues at coordinate 42,107 of CACNGE010000005.1, read as the reverse complement.
CGTGTAAAGTAAAAGTTTCACATAAGAACACTACTGATGAAAAGCCAAACCTAATCAAAGGAAAGCCACTGAAAGGGGTTCAAAATATCATTGCGATTGCCTCAGGAAAAGGAGGCGTTGGTAAATCTACAGTAACAGCCAATTTGGCGGTCACCCTTTCCAGTATGGGGTTTAAAGTCGGGGTATTGGATGCAGATATTTACGGACCATCGATGCCACTGATGTTTGATGTGGCTTTCGAACGCCCTTTATCTGTCCAGGTTGATGGCAAATCAAAGATGAAACCTGTGAGCAACTATGGTGTTCAACTCTTATCGATCGGATTTTTCACAAAGCCAGATCAAGCCGTGATATGGCGTGGACCGATGGCATCAAAAGCACTCAACCAAATGATTTTCGACGCGGATTGGGGTGAGCTTGATTTTTTATTAATTGACTTACCTCCTGGAACAGGAGATATTCACCTGAGTATTTTACAAGCGCTACCAGTGACTGGAGCTGTGGTGGTGAGCACACCGCAAGCTGTAGCCCTTGCCGATGCCAAAAAAGGGGTTGCTATGTTTCAACAAGATTCGATTCAGGTTCCCGTTTTAGGGATTGTTGAGAATATGTCCCACTTTACACCAGAAGAATTGCCAGAAAATAAATATTACATTTTCGGAAGAGATGGGGCCAAATATCTAGCAGATGATGTTGGGGTGCCTTTTCTAGGTGATTTACCACTGGTTCAAAGTCTTCGTGAATCTGGAGACATAGGTAGACCAGCTGTATTGCAAGGTGGTGCTATCGAAGATGCATTTACGTCTATAACTCAGTCACTAATTACCGAATTGGTACAACGAAACAATGAATTACCCCCAACCGAAATTGTAAAGATCACCACTATGGCTGGATGTTCAGCAATTTCCTAATAATTTGAGTATGGTAGAAGTCAAAGAGCAAGTAGAACAAGCCTTAGAAGAAATACGTCCTTTCCTGGTAAACGATGGTGGAAATATTTCCTTAGTCGCTATTGAGGGAGATACGGTTATTGTGGAACTTGAAGGAAACTGTATTTCCTGTTCAGTCAATCAAATGACTCTGCAATTGGGTGTAGAGACAACTATTAAAAAGTATGCTCCGCAAATCAAAAAAGTAGTAAAAGTTAATTAATTTCTATTCAAAGAGAAAGCAAGTAAACTACATTAAATATGTATAAACAATCCCTGCAAAAAGGCCTCCGGCAATTGGTCCAAAAACTGGGATCCAAGCATAAGACCAATCAGGCTTTGCCTTTTTACCCCTCAATAATGTATAAATGATTCGAGGACCTAGATCTCGTGCTGGATTAATTGCATAACCCGTTGTTCCACCTAAAGCCATCCCAATCAGCCAAACGAGTACACCCACTGGGAAAGCATCCATTGAGCCGATACCGTATTGTATAGTCTCTAAACCATTGATGGTTAATATGGGACTTGCGATGAAAAATATCAAGAAAACGAACATAAATGTCCCCAAACATTCACTAATAAAATTAGATTTAGTATTTCTAATGGCAGGGCCTGTGGAAAAACAGCCTTTTATCACTCTTTCATGTTGCGTTAATTTGATATGGTCTCTATAAAAAACATATGCAACAATAGCACCAGCCATAGCACCCAAAAATTGAGCAAATATATAGGATGGCACTTGGGACCATGTAAATTTATTTGCAACTGCTAAGCCAACTGTTACCGCGGGGTTGAGGTGACCACCGCTATACTCACTAGCTACGATTACTCCAAAAAAAACTGCAAATCCCCATGCAGAAGTCAGCAGCATCCATTTGCTTCCCTCATTATTTCCATAGGTATTTTTCAGGTTAAGATTAGCAACAACACTTAAACCCAGAGACATCATAATGAATGTACCGATAAACTCTGCAACAATTGAATTCATTCTTAATACTAAATTAGCTTAGTAAAATGAGTTGATTGTTACTAAATTATTATGCTTTTATATTAGGGACTATAGAAGCAGATGCAATTATTTCAATATTCATTTGAATATATATATCTATATTGACAAAAAACAAAAAATGAATACCAATACAAACAACAAAACTGCGATTGCTATCATCGCAGGACTTTTTTTCATTTTCGGATTTATCACTTGGGTCAATGGAGCATTAATTCCGTTTATGAAGACCATTAATGAGCTCACAGAAGCACAATCCTATCTTGTTGCATCCGCGTCGTATATATCATTTGTAGTTATGGCACTTCCTGCTTCATATCTGCTGCAGAAAGTAGGTTATAAAATGGGCATGTCTATCGGACTATTTATTATGGCTATCGGAGCACTGTTATTTATTCCAGCTGCTGAGGCCCGTACCTATTGGATGTTCTTGACAGGGATTTTTGTACAAGGTACAGGGATGACCATATTGCAAACCGCAGCAAATCCATATATCACAATACTTGGCCCAATAGAAAGTGGCGCCCAACGTATTGCGATTATGGGGGTTGCGAATAAGGTTGCGGGTGCTTTGGGATCACTTATTTTCGGTGCAATTCTTCTCAAAGGTATTGATGAAGTTAAGGCCCAACTCGATAGCGTTTCCATTAACGAAAAAGCTACACTTTTAGATCAAATGGCCGATAGTGTTTTCAGCCCTTATGTCATTATGGCTGTTGTCTTATTTTTGCTGGGTCTTTTGATGCGGAAAGCACCGTTACCCAATGTAGAGGCAGCCATAGATGCCAATACACAGTCAGATGAGGAATCTCAAAAAACTATATTTCAATACCCACACTTATGGCTTGGAATGCTAACCTTGTTTGTGTATGTTGGTGCTGAAGTAATTGCTGGAGATTCTATCATTGCCTATGGGATTGCTTTGGGCATCTCTGCTTCAACAGCCAAGTTTTTTACCACCTTTACCCTCATGGCAATGGTTGCGACCTATGCACTTGGGGTGGTGTTGATTCCAAAATTTATCAGCCAACAAAAGGCACTACAGATCAGTGCTCTTTTGGGGATTGTTTTTAGTATTTTAATACTAATCACTGATGGCTTTACATCTGTTTTATTTGTTGCTGCCTTAGGTATTGCCAATGCTTTGGTTTGGCCTGCTGTATGGCCTCTCACTCTTGAAGGCTTAGGTAGGCACACCAAAACGGCATCTGCATTATTAATCATGGCTATCGCTGGGGGTGCAATTATCCCACCACTGTATGGTCAATTGGTTGATCATGGAAAAGAAACTTTGATAGAGGCAGGAGTATCTTCTGCTGATGCTTTGGCTACCTCTGCGCAAGAGAGTTATTATATTCTCATCTATTGTTATTTGATCATTTTTATTTTCGCAGTTTCTGCCAAACGTTTACGAAACTAATTCACTAATACTCTTATGGAAAACACTTATTGGAAGAAAAACCTTCGCTATATCACCATTCTTTTGAGTCTATGGTTTATCGTCTCATTTGGTTGTGGGATTTTGTTTGTAGAGCAGTTAAACAACATTCAAATTGGTGGTTTTAAACTGGGCTTTTGGTTTGCCCAACAGGGGTCTATTTTTGGCTTTGTTGCCATAATTTTCACCTATATCTACCTGATGAACAAACTCGATCAAACACAAAACAAATAAACGATGGAACTTCAATATTGGATTTGGATAGCAGTTGGTCTTAGCTTTTCATTATATATCGGTATTGCGATTTGGTCGCGTGCTGGCTCAACAAAAGAGTTTTATGTTGCAGGAGGAGGGGTTCACCCCATTGCCAATGGTATGGCAACTGCAGCCGACTGGATGTCGGCAGCCTCGTTTATCTCCATGGCAGGGATCATCTCCTTTAGTGGCTATGATGGGTCAGTGTACCTCATGGGCTGGACAGGGGGTTATGTACTACTGGCCTTACTATTAGCGCCATACCTCAGAAAATTTGGCAAGTTTACTGTGCCTGATTTTATAGGGGACAGGTATTACTCCAACACCGCCCGCTCGGTAGCTGTGTTTTGTGCACTGATTGTTTCCTTTACCTATATCGCTGGACAGATGCGTGGGGTAGGGGTAGTTTTTTCTAGATACCTTGAGGTAGACATTGTAACAGGCGTACTCATAGGTATGGGAATCGTATTGTTCTATGCAGTACTGGGCGGTATGAAAGGCATCACCTACACCCAAGTGGCGCAGTACTGCGTACTGATTTTTGCCTTTATGGTCCCAGCGATTTATATTTCATTTCTAGTCACAGGCAATGTGATTCCACAACTCGGCTTTGGATCGAGTGGCGCAGATGGGGTATATCTTTTGGATAAGCTGGACGGCTTACACCAGGAACTAGGTTTTCATGAATACACCTCGGGCAGCAAATCGATGTTAGATGTGTTTTGCATCACCATGGCACTTATGGTTGGAACAGCAGGGCTACCACATGTGATCGTGCGCTTTTTCACAGTTAAGAAAGTCAGTGATGCACGAAAGTCAGCTGGATGGGCACTGTTGTTTATTGCCATTCTCTATACCACAGCACCAGCGATAGCTGTGTTTTCAAGAACCAATCTTATTGAGACAGTAAGTAACCAACCATACGAGCAGATGCCTGAGTGGTTTCACAAATGGGAGACCACAGGACTGCTTGGCTTTATAGACAAAAACGAAGATGGGCTGATTCAATATACAGCCAACACGACAACCAACGAACTGACAGTTGATGCAGACATTATGGTACTTGCCAACCCAGAGATCGCTCAACTTCCCAGTTGGGTTATTGCCTTTCTTGCAGCAGGAGCATTGGCAGCAGCACTGTCCACAGCAGCAGGACTATTGCTGGTGATCTCATCAGCAGTATCACATGATCTACTCAAAAAAATGGTGATACCAAATATTTCTGAAAAAGGAGAGCTGATCGCCGCACGAATAGCTGCAACAGGAGCAGTGTGTCTGGCCGGATATTTTGGGATCAACCCACCAGGCTTTGTAGCAGCAACAGTAGCCTTGGCATTTGGACTGGCAGCTTCGTCGTTTTTCCCAGCCATATTACTTGGAATATTCTCCAAACGCATTAACAAAGAAGGTGCGATTAGTGGTATGCTGGTGGGGGTAACACTGATGCTATTTTATATGCTTAAGTTTAAGTTCGGTTGGTTTGGCGGAGGCACCAAGGCCGATTGGTGGTTTGGGATATCGCCAGAGGGCTTTGGAAGTATCGCGATGATTGCCAATTTTGTAGTGACACTTGTGGTAAGTCGACAAACCCCAGCACCAAGCAAAGACATACAGGAGCTGGTGGTAAATATTCGGAAGCCTTAGAATAAAGACATTTACTTTCTGTTGAGTAAGTAATAACCTATACAAATCGAAAGGATTGACAATCCAAAGTAGAGGATGTCGGTTGTAGAAGAAAAACTCTCGGAATACTTTAATATTTTTTCAAAAAACTTTACGATTAAAACGATAATAATGACTTTGATGATTTTGTTTTTTAATTGGTCTAAATCACGAATAATTAAAGTTGATTCTTTAAATTTTGAATGTGTAAAATCAATTTCACTGACAAACAATTCGTAAATACCAAAGCCAAAAATTAACAACACGATTGCAATTAAAAACAAATCAATAGAGGAGATGATTTTAAAAAGGAGTTCATTGTTTTCAGAAATAGAGGAATCAATGAGTGGATTATAAAAAAGAATTGCTTCAATAATCTCCCAACTTCCAAGGATCATAAGAAAAATTGAGGAAATAATTGAAAGAATTACTGCTAGTAATGTCACGTATCGGACGTTCCATAAGAGTTTCTCTAGTCGATTATTCATATCCTAAAGGTAACTAATTTATCTTTATCCCTGCAAACACCCCCTCTCTATGCTTATAAAGCACCTAGAGTAAAATTATGGTATAGGAGCAATTGTAGAGAGTGAAGCTTATACACTTTCTAGTACTCTAAAACAAGACTGGGGTGGGAATTTGATCAAATTAGTTTTAAATGGTTAAATCTTAGTCGTACCCTTCGTTTTGAACTAATTTAGAGTTTATTTGTAGTTCTGACGTTGGTATGGGCCATCTAATCTCATTAGGTGTATACTGCGGCTGTGGATTACCGCTGTTTGACCAAATGGGTTGAGATGAGTTAATTGCCTCATAATAAACCCCATTTCGAACAAGATCATTTCTTCTCCACCCTTCAAAGCATAGTTCTTTTCTACGTTCACTCAAGATTTCATCTTTGTTGTGTTGCTGGGTTCCAACAACCAAATCTGCTGCTATTCCAGTTTTGACTTCATTAGGCCATACACGTGCGCGAGCCCTTAACAAGTTGATGGTCATATCTGCATCAGCCTGTGTGAGTTTGTTTTGACCGTTTAAAGCCTCTGCATACATCAATAGAACATCAGCATAGCGAATATAAATTTCATCTACTGGGGTATCACTTCCCCAATCACTCGGGCGAATATTATGCCACTTCCAAGGCTTCCATGCTCCTTTTCCTAATCTCCTTGCTTGTCCATACGTAGTTTGACCTCTATCTCCAAACATACCGTCTTCTGGCCAATTGTTAATCCATTGTGATTGATTCACATTGGTTTTTGCAATGTTATTTCTTGAGCGAATGTCAAGATCTTCGTATGGTTGTGCAAAAGCATGATTGTTTCTGGGGAGTCCACCCTTTCCATTAGATGAAGTCCAATTGCCAGTATTTCCTGGTCCAGTAGCCGGGCCTGCTAACTCCCAATTTACATACCACATATTTCCATTAGCTGAACCATTTGAAACCGATCCTAAAGGGCCATACAGCGTACCCACTGCACTTCCTTGACCCATTCCAGGTCCATCAAATCCAAAAGAAAAAATAACTTCTTGGTTTTGCTCATTATCGACTTTGAAAATATCAGGGTAATAGTCAACTAAATCATATACCCCACTGTCGATAACATCTTTTAGCTCTGTTTCAGCTTTGGCAAAATAGCTAGGGTCGTTAATTGGGTGCCCTGTCATCTGAAGGTAAACACGACCTAGAACAGCTTGTGCTGCTCCTCTTGTAACACGTCCTCCTCCTTGATTTGCTTCTAAATTATCTTTGGCGAAAAGTAAGTCGTTTTCTATGAACTTATAAACATCTAAAGGCGTTGACTGTGGGACTTCCAGGTTTTCCAAAGAGGTTGTTTCATTTTTTATCAGAGGAATGTTCTCCCATGAACTAACTAAAGCAAAATTGATAATTGCTCTTAAGAAACGTGCTTGAGCTACAAGCTTATTTTTATTATCATCATCAATTTGATCTTCAGACATATCACCTACTCTGTCAATGACGCTGTTAACTTTGTTTAGATTGACATACATATTCTCCCAAATATCCCGTATTATGATGTCTGAGGGAGATACAGTATGAAGATATATGGGTTTAAACTTACTCCATCCCGGAGATACAATTTCATCAACAGCCATAACACCCCAAATATTTAACCAGCCTGTTTGGAAGTTTGACATTAATGCGTTCCTTGCTGCATCATATGCACCAACAGTGTAAATCTCTGCCCCTGCCTTATCAGTTAATAAAGCAGCTGGATCAATAATACTTGTTGGATTTTCCTGTAGAAAATCTTCTTGACAGCCTAAAAGAAACAGTCCAAATATGAAATATCTTAATGTTTTTATATTTTTCATTTTATTAAAATTTAAAAATTAAAATCGTGCTACAATTCCTGTTCTAAATGTTCTAGATCTTGGATAAGAGTCAACATCCAAACCAGGTGTGAGTTGATTGTTTCCAACACTTACATCTGGGTCCCATCCACTGTATTTAGTCCAAATGTGTACATTATCCATAGATGCATAAATACGAAGATTTTTAAACCCTATTTTTCTGATTAAATCCTTAGGTAAAGTAAAACCTAAAGTAATATTTCCAATTCTAAAATATGAGCCGTCTTCAACGTATGAATCATATGCAGCTGAATTAACATCTCCGCTACTTCCTGCGCTGAAAGCGGTGAATTTTCCCATTGGATTTTCAGGTGACCATCTATCATTGACTATGGCAAATTTATTTCTCCAAGGAACTGAGGTTTGTATACCCTTTTTTAATGTTTTATTATATACATCATTTCCATATGACCAAGATGTTTGAATAGATAAATCAAAATTCTTGAAATTTAAATTTTGTGACATACCTCCGAAGTGCTTAGGTAAAGTATTTCCAATAATATGTCTGTCATCATCGTTAATAATCCCATCACCATTAATATCTTTAAATTTAGTCATCCCGGGGCGGTAAGTCCCATTAGTAACAAGTGCATTCAGTGGGACTCCATCTTTTAAGGTATACTGATTTAACGACCACCACATTGCAGTGCCGTCATCTCCAACTGCAGCTGCATCTGCATATAATTTAGATGCCGCTTCGCTATCTGTCAACCCTTCAAACTCAATAAAATCATCATATGTATAAACTCCATCAAAATCTAGCCCATATATTGATCCTAATGATTCGCCAACTTTAACTATATAATCGTTATTTGTTAAATTATCACCAATTGCTGTAACAAAAAATTCGTCAGCACCTCCCAGGTCCAATACTTTGTTTTCATTGAAACTGATGTTGAAATTCATATTCCAATTAAAATCTCGATTCTCAATCATGTTTGCGTTTACAGCAAATTCATATCCTTTGTTGCTAACCAAACCTAGGTTTTTAAATGCTGTCTTATATCCTGATGTTGATGGTAGTGGAACTTCTAAAAGTAAGTTAGAAGTTTCCTTATCGTAATAATCTGCTTCAATACTAACCCTGTTGTTAAAAAGACCAAGATTAAGACCATAATCAATCTCACGAGTGGTCTCCCACGTAAGTTCTTCATTGGCCAACTGAGTGATAGATGAACCTGTTGTAAGTGAACTACCACCAAAAACATAGCTAGAGATCCCTGCTTGAGCAATCGATTTGTAGGCAGGAATCTCAGTATTTCCTGACTGACCATAACTGAACTTCAGCTTAACTTCTGAAACATTGTCCTGAATAAAAGACCCAATGGGGTATTTCCAAAATGAACCGGTATGACTAGCGAACCATTTTTCATTAGATAATCTCCAAGCAAAACCAATTGAGGGAAAATAATCCCAGCGTTTATCTTGAGCAAAACGTGAGGAACCGTCATAGCGTAAACTAGCTGTAAGTAAATATTTTTTATATCCATCATATTGAATCCGAGCAATAAATGACTCAACAGAAGAATTGAATGCATAGGACTGTGTTGGTTCTGTATTGAGAGCACCTTGAAGTGCATCTAAATTTAAGTCTGGGATATCGAAACCAGTTGAATTTGATCTTAAAGTTTCTGATGTATTTTGTTGTCTCTCATATACAAGCGTTGTATTGATACGGTGGTTACCAAAATCTTTTAGAAAGCTTAAATTTTGTTCAGTAACTAAACTCCCACTATTATAAAATCTCGTTATTGCTCTACCACCAACAGCTTTTGACCAGCCAAATTTGTTTGTGTACCAAGCCTTATTTTTTACAGCCATAGAAAATCCTCTAATTGATGATCTAAAAGTTAAACCCTCTGTTAATTCGTATGAGAGATAGGCATTTAGGCTTGTTTGTAGTGTTTTTCCAAAGTTATTATTTTCAGATAATATTAATTCGGGGTTGCTTACGTCTCCGTTTCGATTTGCAATTATCCGTCCAGTTTCTGGGTCATATTCATTTTGAAACCATTGCCTTGGTGATTGAACAGGAGAAAAAAGAATGGCACTTGTTACTATCCCAGATCTGCCTTGGCTGTTATCCGAAGAAGCAGTTACAACACCTGACCTAGAAATATGTCCAATATTTCCATTAAATCCTGCCTCTAGTCTATCATTTAACTTAGAGCTTATATTGAAATTACCTGTATACCTTTCAATTCCAGATGTTCGAATTATACCTTCACGGTCTTGATACGAAAATGCTGCATTATAGCGCGTATTCATGTTACCACCACTAGCGTTAATTCTGTAGTTTTTTGTAATAGCTTCACGTGTAATATTTTCTTGCCAATCATCAATTAATATGGGTGGATCAAATTCCATTGTTGCTAAATCTATGGGGATATAAGTGCCTGTACCATCATCAACCCTCATAGATTCAGCTAAATACTTACTTTGGTTCGTATCATCTGTAACTTCTGAGAACTGGGGAAACCAAGTCTGATAATCATTTCGATAATCAATAAACTCTTGTGCCGATAAAATATCAAGTTTCCTAGAAAGTGTTGAAACCCCATAAAATGACTGAAAAGTTATTTGATTTCTTCCCGGCAACCCTTTTTTAGTTGTTATTAAAATTACTCCGTTAGCTCCTCTAGAGCCGTAAATGGCAGTTGCTGAGGCATCTTTTAAAATGTCAATAGACTCGATACTGCTTGGGTCTATAGTAGCAAGCGGGCTTGTTGAACTATTTCCTTGACCAACTGAGGTAGAAACACCGGCACCCGTAATTGGAAAACCATCAATTACATATAATGGGTCATTGCTGGCATTTATTGAAGTACCCCCACGAATTCTAATTTTGAATGAAGCGTCAGGTCCTCCTTCAGATTGCACCACTTGCACACCAGCAGCTTTTGAAGCTATGGCGCCTTCAAAGCTGGTTGTTTTAATTTTTTCAATCTCATCGGACTTGATAGTCGATACAGCTCCAGTCAAATCCTTACGCTTAACAGAACCATATCCAACAACCACGACTTCATCGAGCTCGGAAACATCTGCAATAAGGTTCACATCTAGGTTGTTTCTCCCTTCAAGGTTAACCTCCAAGGTTTTAAAACCTACATAACTGAAAACAAGCACATCGTCTTTATTTGCGGAAATTTCGAAATTCCCATCAAAGTCAGTAACTGAGCCAACTTGGTCTCCCTTTATTGCTACACTTACGCCCGGCAGTAAACTACCGTCTCCAGTAACGGTTCCTTTTACTTTCAACTGTTGCCCATTCACAGACGTAAAAGAAAAAAACAGCACTAGCATAGCTGTGAAAGTCTTTGTTGAAAAATTGCTAATTGTTAGTTTAGTCATAATTTTTGGTTTTCAAAGTTTTAGTTAAAAAATTATAATTTCAAAACTATCAGTAAATGTCAATTTAAATTGCTAATCTATTAACAAAACATACTCAAAAATTATCATTTTATTAATTTATGCTTGATAATCTGTGCCATTTAAAGGGTAATTTTTCATATTTTAAAGTCAAATTTTTTTTAGTTTTTTGATAAAAATTAATCAACCATGCTTCAAAGTTTAATTAATATTACTTGCTACTTTATTTTTATTCATTTAACGCTACTTTCAGCCCAAGCTGATGATATGATCGATAACATATCACTTAACGGAAAATGGGCTATTATTTTTGACCATGACAATCGGGGAGGTCTTGAAAAATGGTATTTAAAACAAGAATTTGAGAAGCAGAAAGAGGTGTTAGACATTCAAGTTCCAAGTCATTGGGAAACCATCAAAAAAGACTTTGAAGGGGTGGTCTTCTACAAGAAATCATTTCGGGTACCCGAATCGTGGAATGAGGGAGTTTTTAGTCTTCATTTTGAAGCTGTAAATTACAAAACTGAAGTTTGGGTAAATGACCAAGCCGTTGGTACTCATGAAGGCGGCTTTACTCCTTTTTCATTTCAAATCGATGAAGTTCTGAAACCCGGGGAGATAAACCACATAATTATGAGGGTTGTCGGTCCTATACTAATGACTGACCAACGTATCGACGAAATGGGTCGTATGGAAGTACCCCAATGGAGAGGTGCGATTACAGGGGGGATTTGGCAAGACGTTTGGATTCAGCGCAGAGGAAATGTAACGATTCATGATGCTTTTTTAAAACCCGACATTGACAAATCGCAAATTGGTATTGATCTAGAATTATACAATCACCAATCAGCACAACAAAAAACAACTCTTTCAATTAAGGTCAATGACGCAGCCGGTAACACGGTGGGCGTTTTTGAAAAAAACATGGAATTAGATCCAGGAAAAAATAGCCTAAAAACATCCGTCGATATTCCAAATCAAAAGCTTTGGTCACCCAAAAGCCCACACCTGTATTCTATTGACATCTCACTTACAAATGGCAAAGAAACAACGGACAACTGGACACACCGTTTTGGCATGCGAAAGTTTACAATTCAAAACAATCAGTTCTATCTAAACAACGAACCCCTGTATTTAAAAGCAACCTTTTTTGAAGGGCTTTACCCCGTAGGACTTGCTTATCCTGACTCTAAGGAAATGGCGATTAGAGAAATTCAACTTGCCAAAGATGCGGGATTCAATATGATTAGGCCTTGGCGGAAGCCTCCACCCAAAATGTGGCTTGATCTGTGTGACGAAATGGGTGTGCTAACCGTGGGTAGCTTGGCAATAGAATGTATGAATAGACCTATCCAATCGGCTTATTTGCCTATGCGGGTAGAAAATGAACTTACACAGAGCATTCTTAGAGATCGAAACCGAACAAGTGTGGTCATTTGGGAACTTTTTAATGAGCTTTTACAGCCAGTGATGATTCAAATGCTTCAACCCATGTCGCTCAAAGCCCGTGAGCTTGACCCAACCAGGCTTATTCTAGACGAATCAGGCGGATGGGCCAAGGGTGCAAGGATGTATTTGCCTTACGAAAAAACAGGGAATCAGTTTAATGATATTCATGATTATTCAGGTTCCCAAATTACACAAGATATATATGATGGATATGCCAATATTGGTGCCTCAAAAGACGAATTGAAAGAGAAAGGCCTTTCTGGACTAAAAATACCAGGGAAAAATGTTGTTTCTGGGCGACTCTCATTCGTTTCTGAATTGGGTTATGGCAGTTTGCCTAACCTCCCTCGAAACAATGAAGAATTTAGACAAAAAGGAAATCCCCTTACACCCACCATGCGCTATCACCAAAGACTAGAGAAAGAACTTGAGCAAATGATGCAAAAAACAGGTTTTGATCGTTTGTTTGACAATTTTGAAGAGTTCTGTTTGGCTCAGCAAACGGCACATGGAATGGCGAACAAAAGATTGCTTGAAGCCACACGCTCCAACCCGAATGTAATCGGGTATTGTGTTCATGCGCTCACAGCAGGAGATTGGATAATGGGTGCAGGTCTGCTTGATTTGTGGCGAAATCCAAAAACAGATGTTTATGAAATGACCAAGGAGGCGAACCAAGAGCAAATTGTTACCTTACGTGTGATGCCTAGAAACAGTTATTCAGGTGTTAACCCAAAGGTAGAAGTGATTGGCGTCAACGAAAATATGGAAATGAAAGCCCAAATTCATTTTCAAGTATTTGATGCGTCGGAAAACCTTCTTATAGAAAAAGAAGTACATAAACCTTTAACCCAAGGGATAACATCCTATCTGAGTGAAGAAATTAACATGTTTAGCTTAACGGGAAGTTTTCAAGCGCGTGTAAAATTAAAAGACAAAAAAGGAAATCTTATTGCCAAAAATAGTTTTGATTTTGACATTTTTGACCCTGTAGTTTTTGATAGCGATGCACCGCTGCGCGTCATAGATCCACAAGGAGACCTAAAAATATTTTTAACCAAAAAAAATATTTCTTTTGTAGATTTTGACTCCAATGAACATGCTGGGGGATTGATTATCAGTGGTTCAGTACCAAGATCTGAAAAAAAAGCTTTTAACGAGTTGCTTAAAAATGCCAAAACTGAAGTTGGTAAAGGAGGAAAGCTTATCATCTTAGATGTAACTGGAAAAACACCGCCTTACTTTGGAAGAAAATTTGAATCAAACAGCATTGAAGGCCTGCCGTTTTCTGCAAATTTGTTAAACAAAGGTACCACTCTTGGACTTTGGGCTGGAAAACCTCATATGGTCATGGAACATCCCGTGTTCCAAGGACTACCAACGGGAGTGATTATGCAAGAAGTTTACCAGAATGTACATCCAAAAACCACGATGATGATGCAACAAGGTAAAATGATATCGGGGGTAGTTAGCTATGACCATTTTCAAAATTTAGATTTGATGCTTCGTCATTATCCTGGTCCCGGGGACATTTGGTTTGGCGCCAATCTTTTAGAAACAGGGTTTGGAGAAGGAACTATGCTGTTATCGACTTTTGATATTGTTGGAAACCTAGGAAAAGATCCGGTTGCTGAACTTATTTTAAATAATATGATAAATTACCTAAATCAATAAATAGATAAAAAAAATTGTCAACTTTGGTGAAATCATGTTGCGCTTAGCACTTCAGGGCTATTTGCGCTTTTTCTGCTTCAGTAGAGAACCTTCGGTAACGCATTTTAATTTGGAATATGTTCTAAACTGAGTAGCAATGAAATTACTCATAACCAATATCTCATGAAATCCGAAAACAAAGTGCGTCAGCTCCCAGGTTTCATTAAAGAAGTGAACACTATTTAAGTTCTATTTTTTCAACTTTTGAATAACTCTCCCCCCTAATTTCCTTAAATCTAAGAATCATTTCGTTGAGTTTTTCCGGATTTGACTCCGCCAAATTAATTTGCTGGCTTATATCTTGCGAAAGATCGTAAAGTTGGTACTGGTTACTATTACCGATTTCAATATTAACAGCTTTTAACTTAGCAGGTCCATTGTAAGGGGGAATCATAACCCAATCACCGCTTCTGAGAGCAGTGCGCGTTGTTGCCTCCAAAATCAACTCTTCACGCCCAATATTACTATTTCCCATAAAGGTATCTAGCAAATCTACACTATCATCGGCTCTCAGATCACTCCCAGTCAATTTGGCTAAGGAAGAAAACAAATCCAATTGGCTCACCAAGGCATCTGATTTTTTGGGCTGAATCTTTCCTTTCCAGTAGGTGATGAATGGAACCCTTGTGCCCGCTTCAAATAGGCTGTATTTACCCCCTCGCAACACACCTGCTGCCGTATGACTTCCGTTTTTTTCAACCGCATCATCATAGTAACCATCATTTAGCACTGGTCCGTTATCACTTGAAAACACGATTAGCGTATTTTCCATAAGACCCTCTTCTTGTAGCGTTTTCACCAGTTCACCAACACACCAATCAGCCTCAGCAATCACATCACCCCTTGGTCCTAAAGAAGTAGCTCCAACAAAGCGAGGATGGGGCGTGCGTGGTACGTGAGGTTGTTGCATGCCATAGTACAAAAAGAATGGTTTATCTTTTTTTGATTTGATATAATTTTTAACCTTATTCAAAAAATGATCTGCCATATCTATATCACTCCACTTGGCGGATTCCCCACCTTTCATAAAACCTATTCTAGGAACGCCGTTTACAATAGTTCCGTTATGTCCGTGGTGCCACATCATTGATAACAACTCAGGATTGTTTTTTCCTGTTGCCTGACCTTCATAATTCCTTTTATAACTGATTTCAATGGGGTCTGATGGATCCAAACCATCAACGTAACCATTCTCAATGTAAACAGTTGGTACTCTATCCTGTGTTGCTGCCATAATGTATGCGTGATCAAATCCTATCTCATTTGGTCCTGGACTAATATGGGTATTCCAATCTACATGCCCTGTACCAAGGCCAAGATGCCATTTTCCAATGACTGCTGTTTGATATCCTTGTTTTTTAAGCATTTTGGGCAATGTTATTTGGGCTGTATCAATAATTAAAGGTGCTGTTCCAGGAAGGATGCGAGCGCGTTTTTCTTTCCATGGATAGGATCCCGTAAGTAGTGCATATCTACTCGGGGTACATGTCGCTGAAGACGCATAGCCTTGTGTGAATTGAACCCCATTATTGGCTAAAAAGTCCATGTTGGGAGTATTAATTTCTGTAGCTCCATAAGCACTTACATCTCCATAGCCCAAATCATCAGTATATATAATAATGATGTTAGGATTTTGGTGACCCTCAGAACAGCTAGATAGTGATAGTGTTATTATAAAAGTAAAGGCAACAATAAATGATTTCATCAGTGTGTAATTGGAAATTCAAATGTATAAAATGATTGCTAATATGGTTTTTATAGATTACCTAAATTAAATTAGCAATTAGCATACTTTAGATAATACATATTATCATATTGGTAATAAGTAAGAACAAATTATAATGCTTTGTGATTTATTTTTGTTTAAGTTGGACGTTCAGAATTATATAAAAAATATGCATCCGAGACTATTTATTTTTCTTTTAATGATTTGTAGTAATATGATTGTCAATGCACAAACTCACGTTGCTTCATTCTTTAGTGACGGCATGATACTACAACAACAAAAAAGTATAAATATTTGGGGAATTGATTCGGCAGGAACAAAAATACATGTCGTAAGTTCATGGGGAGAAACCTCCCAGGCAACCACATCAACGAATGGTAAATGGAAGCTACAATTAACAACTCCAACTGCGGGTGGTCCACACGCCATTACAATTAAGGGGTCATCAATAGTAACAATTAATGATGTATTGATTGGTGAGGTATGGGTATGTTCAGGACAGTCAAATATGCAAATACCTCTTAGCGGTGGGTTGGATGGTAATTTCATTGAAGGTGGGTTGGATGCAATTGTGAATTCAAAAAACGACAGAATCCGTTTCTTTACTGTCAAACAAAATTCAAGTTTTAAACCTTTAGACAATGTAAAAGGTAGATGGGAAAAAGCAGCACCTTCAACTTCGGGATCCTTTAGCGCGGTTGGATACTTCTTTGCCCAACAACTAGAAAAGGTACTAGATGTACCAATTGGGATAGTAGTAACGGCTTGGGGCTCTTCTACGGCTGAGGCATGGTCTGATGATAAAACACTAAATGATTTAGGTATAACAATTCCTAATGAAATTGCTGAGATGCCACAAAAAACGCCTACGGTTTTATACAATGCTATGATGCATCCACTTATTGGCTATGGTATTAAAGGAGTTTTGTGGTATCAAGGAGAAGCAAATCGCCTTAATGCCAATGAATATGAAAAAATAGTCAATACTATGGTTACTTCATGGCGAGAACAATGGAATATTGGAGATTTCCCCTTTTATTTTGCTCAGATTGCACCTTTTAATTATGGAAAAAATAATTCTGCTTTTTTAAGAGAAGCACAACTCAAGAGTAGCCAAAACTTACAAAATGCAGAGATGGTAGTTACGTTAGATGTTGGCGATTGCACCCAAATCCATCCATCAAAAAAAAGGGAAGTTGGCAAGCGTCTGTCGTATATAGCACTAGCTAAAGATTATGGCATTAGTGGATATGATTTCAAGTCACCCACATTAACAAATTACTTTATTGAAAAACAAGAGATCATTTTAACTTTTTCGAACCGTATACAATTAAACAGGAATGTAGGTAACTCAGAAAATTTTGAAATAGCAGGAACTGATATGATTTTTTATCCAGCAAATGCAGTTATGAAGAGTCCCTATCATAAAGATCAAAAAGTCAGGGTTTTTTCTGAAAAAGTACCCAATCCAAAAGCAGTGCGTTATGGATTCAAAAACTGCGTAATACCAACGCTTTTTGGAAGGAATGGCCTTCCTGTTTCATCGTTTAGAACCGATAATTTAAATGCCAATGAATAGGCTATTATTGTTTTTTTTACTGTTGAGTGGTTTTGGATATACTCAAAAATATCAACCGCAGTTTTCTACTGCAGGGTTTTACCAAACAGACAAGAGTGTTCGTGAAGCTATTAATTTTAATGTAGGATGGCGCTTTATAAAGCAAGATGTTACTGGTGCGGAAAAACATGATTTTGATGATAGCGAATGGAGCGTTGTAAACCTCCCTGATGGCTTGGAACTTTTGCCTTTAGCTGCCAGTGGTGGTGTAAATTACCAAGGACCAGCATGGTATCGAAAACAATTTAATTTGAATGAAACCATGCGTTCCAAAAAAGTCATACTTCATTTTGAAGGAATTATGGGTAAATCTAAAATATGGGTAAACGGTGCTAT
The DNA here is from genome assembly GCA_902619855.1 of uncultured Bacteroidota bacterium. Classification (GTDB taxonomy): domain Bacteria; phylum Bacteroidota; class Bacteroidia; order Flavobacteriales; family Flavobacteriaceae; genus UBA724. The sequence continues at coordinate 24,227 of CACNGE010000005.1, read as the reverse complement.
GATAAAAGAGAACTTTAGTGGTTATTACCCCATACATATTGATGTCACTGAATACGTGGATTTTAAAAAACCAAACACAGTCGCAGTTCGTGCCGATAATAGTAATGACAAAACCTACCCTCCAGGGAAATCACAAGAGCAATTAGATTTCACCTATTTTGGGGGTATTTACAGAGACGTTTGGCTGATAACTCATAACCATACTTACGTCACACATCCTACTGCAGCGGAAAAAGTAGCAGGTGGGGGTGTGTTTGTTCACTATGAAAACCTTTCTGAAAAATCAGTTGATGTTTTTGTTAATGTTGATGTTAATAATGAAGGAAAAAAGATGGCAGTATTTGTCCAGCTAGACCTACTAGAAAGCGATGGGAAAGCAGTAGCATCCTCAGTTAAAGAATACCAACTTCCAAAAAACGATGCTGTACAAACTCATGCGCAATTTACGGTTCTTAATCCCAAGCTTTGGCGCCCTGACAACCCACAACTACATGATCTTCGTGTAAGTTTAAAAAATAAACGTGGCGATGTGTTGGATACTTTTATAAAAAGGATTGGTATTCGAACTGTTGAAATGCGAGGACAAGAAGGGTTTTATCTCAACGGCAAGCCTTACCCACAGCTTTTGATAGGAGCTAACAGGCATCAAGACTTTGCACATATTGGACACGCACTTCCTAACAACTTACATTATCGCGATGCATTAAAACTACGTCAAACTGGAATGCGTGTCATTCGGTCGGCACATTTTGTTCAGGACCCTGCATTTATGGATGCCTGCGATGAGTTAGGCTTATTATTTATTGCGACGATTCCAGGATGGCAATTCTGGAATAAAGACCCTATTTTCATGTATCGTATGTTGGATGATGTGCGAAAATTAATTCGTTTGGAACGTAACAGACCGTCAGTATTTATTTGGGAAATTATTCCTAATGAAACGCATTTTCCTGAGAAATTTGCTCAAGAAGCTACAAAAGCTGCAAAAGAGGAATTTCCATTTCAAGGCTTATACACAGTAACAGATGCGCGTGAAATGAGAGGAAAAAACCAAAAATATTTTGACATGCTTTATTCCAATGACCTAGTGGCAAAATATCCAAACAAAAGTATATTTAAGCGCGAATGGGGCGATTTTGTTGATAATTGGGTAGACCATAACTCTGTGAGCCGGGTAGCAAAACAATGGGGTGAGACAGCTCAAATCCGCCAAGCATTGCATTATTTTAAAGAAGAATGGATAGAAAATGGTGAGCTCAAAACCTGGCCTTCCATTACAATGTCTTATGCTGCTAGCAAATCATTAGTCGGTGCAACTATGTGGCATCCATTTGATCATCAGCGGGGATATCATCCCGATCCCTTTTGGGGAGGTATCATGGACGCCTATCGCCAGCCAAAATTCTCATATTATCTAATGAAAAGTCTCCTTCCAACTAGCGGTCTTGAAAAAGTTCCCCAAGTTGATGCAAAGCCTTTTGTGTTTTTAGCTCATCTGATGACTCCCTTTTCTCCTGAAGATGTTGTGGTATTTACCAACTGTGAGGAAATAAAACTTACAATGTACGGAGAAGAAATTGGCGTAAAGAAAGCCACAGATGCTGCTAACCCAGTACCAAGAGTGCCGGTTATTTTTAAAGATGTTTTTAAATACACAGATGTTACAAATAAAAGTAAAAAAGAGTACGGAAAAATAAATCAGGAATATGTTGAGGGTGCGATAATGAAAGCCGAAGGAATTATCAATGGAGCGGTAGTAACAGAACACAAACGTTGGCCGGTAGGAAGAAAGAGAAGGCTTGTAATAAAAGTAGATGATTCTGATATTCAGCCCATAGCGGATGGTAGCGATATTACTACGGTTGTTGCTTATTTGGTAGATGCGGGTGGAGCGATAAAACGATTAAGTGACGAATACGTACGTTTTACAGTTGAAGGGGAAGGCGTGTTAATTGGTGGTACAGCTAATGAAATTAATCCGCAAAAGATGCTTTGGGGAGAAGCAATAGCTCTAATACGCTCAAGCACTATAGCTGGAAAAATTAAAGTTAAGGCAGCAATACTGAAAGATGGGATGAATATCCCAGATTTTGCTGAAATTGAGTTTAGCACTGTTGAGGCATCGCAAAATTTGTTTTACAACGAATTGCCGAATAAAAACAGAGCTGCTAAAACTTCGCTTTTAAATGACCAAAACGAAGATTTAGAAAAATTACAAAATGAGTTGCGTAAAGTACAAAAAGAGCTACAGGAGTATAAGATCAACGATGTAGGAAAACAACAACAACAATTTATTCAGTGAAATAATAATGAAAATTTTAAGCGATAAGAATACAGTTCTGCTGATATCCCTATTATTTACGCTATATTCATGTGGCGGCGAAGATATAGTCAAAAATAGTGATGATCCAGAGGAAATAATAGATGGCACTTTGGAGCGTTTTGTTCCTGATGGTTATACAAAAACATGGGAAGATCATTTTGATGGCACAGAAATAAATACTGCTCATTGGACAGTAGGATCATTAAGAGATCCAGATACAGGAGATATTGTACCAGGTGCCGATGGGGATCATTTGCTTAAAACCAAATACAGTGGTTATGTTACTAAAGAGGATAGTTATTTAGAGGACGGTGCTTTAGTGTTACGAAATCAAAAAAGGTCCTTTACAGGGACAAGCCCTGCGGGCAATTACAGTTACACTAGTGGTTGGGTGATGTCTATGCACAAAGTGTATTTCAATAAAGGATATATTGAAATGCGGGCGCAGTTTCCATCAGGAGATAAGGTTTGGCCTGCACTTTGGTTGATAGCTGAAGATTTAGTTTGGGGACCCGAGTGGGATATGTTTGAATATTTTGGTAAAAATACTGTAGGTGAAGATGTGATGGGAATGCATTTATTAGTTGATGAATGGCCCAATCAAAAATGGGATACAGGCTATATTTATAATTTTGACGCTACATATGGCTGTGAAGCATGGCACGTTTATGGATTTGAATGGACAGAAGAAAAGGCGGTTTGGACTGTAGATGGAGAAATAAAAAGAGAGCTGCTCAAAAGTAACTTAACTCCTAATAGAGCAAATTTATGGCCCAACGAAGACATGTATATTGTATTCAATAATGAAGTTCAAACCAATGCAACTGATCGAACTACTCAATGGCCAAATTACCTTAAGATTGATTATGTTGAAATTTATAAGAAAGATAATTAGAACTGATCTTTTAATTGGTGCAATGAAAAAGTTTTTCGCTACTGTGATGTATTGCTGTGTAGTTTCATTCCCGTCAATGGTAAGTGCACAAGAGCAAAAACCAAATGTTATTTATATCCTTGCAGATGATTTGGGCTATGGCGATGTAGGATATAATGGGCAAGAACTCATTGAAACACCTGAGCTTGATAAACTTGCTCACAATGGAATGCGCTTTACTAATCACTATTGCGGAAACGCAGTTTGTGCGCCAAGCCGTGCTTCTTTGTTGATGGGGCAACACCCAGGACATGCCTACATAAGGTCCAATAGTCCAGGTTATCCTGATGGGCAAACACCAATTCCAGCAGATTCCGAAACCCTTGGTAAACTTATGCAACGTGCGGGGTACAAAACAGCTTGCATTGGCAAGTGGGGATTGGGTGGTTTTCATGATGAAGGCAATCCCAATAAGCAAGGGTTTGATTATTTTTATGGGTACACAGATCAAGTGCTAGCACATAATTATTACCCAAAGTATTTATGGCAAAATGGAAAAAAGCAATTTCTTGACAATGGAAATGGCAAACAAAATGACTACAGCCACGATCTATTTACAGAAAAAGCCATTTCATTTATCAAACAAAATAAAAATGAACCTTTCTTTTTGTACTTAGCCTATACTATACCACACCTCAAGTTACAGGTACCGGATTTGGCACAATACAAAGACAAAGAATGGCCCGAAAACATGAAGATTCAAGCAGCAATGATATCAAGAATGAGCAGGGATGTTGGGGTTATAGCTGAATTACTGGAATCCTTAGGGTTAGACAAGAATACCCTAATAATGTTTAACAGCGACAATGGTGCACATGGAAAGGATGGAACAGAAGCATTTTTTAAGCCTTCTGGCAAATTAAGAGGTATAAAAAGAATGATGTATGACGGTGGAATTCGCTCACCGATGTTTGCCTATTGGCCAGGAACAATTGAAGCAGGTAGTGTTAGCAAACATATTTCAGCATTTTGGGACATGCTACCAACCTTTTCTGAGTTGACAGGCGAACCTATCAATGGGCATACGGATGGAATATCGATGCTACCCACGCTATTGGGTAATGATGTAAAGCAAAAAAAGCATGAATTTTTATATTGGGAGCTTTATGAGGGTAGGCCCAATAGTGCTGTTCGATTTGGCAAGTGGAAAGCGGTAGTCAAAGACAGACGAAAAGGACTTAATCTAGAACTTTATGATATAGAAAAGGACAAGGCAGAGCAATTTGATCTTTCCCTACAGCATCCAGAGGTGGTAGTCAAAATTCAGAATATGATGCAAAAAGCACACGTAAAAAATCCCTTTTGGGACAAATCATTTTCACCGCTATTTAATACAGAGGCAGCTGCTGAGTTTAATGGAGTAAAACCCGACCCTAGCAGATTTTACAATCTTCAAAAAAAGAAATAACAGCCCATGTTTCATGCCTCTCGTTTTTTCACAACCATTTTCTTTTTTTCCTTAACGGTATCAACAGGGTTTTCATTTGCTCAGAAACCCAACATACTTTGGATTTATGCAGAGGATACCTCTCCATGGATGGGATGTTATGGTGATGATGTTAACGTTGATGCAACTCCTAACATTGACGCGATAGCGGAATTAGGGGTGCGTTTTAACAGGGCGTATGTTCCGGCACCTATTTGTTCTGCTACCAGATCTGCAATGATTATTGGCCAGTCAGCAATTCGTTTTGGCGCACATCAACACCGATCTTCTAGAACCCCTAAAACGCGTATTCCACTTCCTCAAAATTACAAGCTACTACCTGAGTTGCTTTCTGAGCAAGGGTACACCACTTTTAACTTTGGTAAAGCAGATTATAATTTTGCTTGGAATCAGGGTAAAACCTATAATCACAAGCTCAAAAAAAGAACCGATTTCTCCGAGCTAGTGAATAAACAGCCGTTCTTTGGTCAAATTCAACTTAGGGGAGGCAAAAACAATACTGAAAACATAAATAAAGAAATTAAAGTTAATCCGAATTATGTTGCTGTTCCTGCGGATTATCCAAATAATAAAATCTTTAAAGAGGTAGTAGCCCAACACTATGAAGCAATTCGAGTAGATGACAATATTATAGGGAAGATTATACAGCAACTAAAAGACACAGGGCTTTACAAAAACACCATTGTGGTTTATTTTTCAGACCACGGTGCCAACAACCTTCCAAGGCATAAACAAATGCTCACTGAAGGAGGATTGCATGTGCCATTTGTAGTTATGGGGCCAAATAAATATGTCCCAAGCGGTAAAGTTCGCAATGATTTGGTAAACATGCTAGACCTTTCCGCTACTACATTGTCATGGGCAGGAGTTGATGTACCAAATTGGTATGAAGGGCAAAATTTATTTTCAAAAAACTTTACACCACGAGTATTTGTTGCTGCACACAAAGACCGACTAGATCATACAATTGACAGAGTAAGAACGATAAGAACTGAAAATTATAGATACATTCGAAATTATAAATTAGACCGTATTTTTTTGCAGCCGCAATACAGGGATTCAAAAAACTTCATTAAAAACCTTCATCATTTGTACAATTCAGAAAGACTTTCTAAAGTCCATAAAGAAATTTATTTTGGTGAACGCCCTGCAGAAGAACTATATAATGTAAGTACAGATCCAGCAATGATTTATAATTTGGTTGGAAATCCTACATTTAGTTTAGAACTTAAAAGGCATCGTGAGTTGCTAGACCAATGGTTAGCAGTTGGTGACATGGGTTCAGAAGCTGAACCTATTGCAAATCTTAAGGCAAATGGTGATGGAAAAAAATGGGGTGAAGGAGTTAATCCAGAATACGAAAAATATCGCGTGGATTCTGATGGTGATGGCTTGTCTGACAGCTGGGAAATAGCCAATAAGAGGGACCCGAGTGATGGGCTGCTTTATTTTGATTTTGATTGTGGGGGTTGGCAAACAGAGGGTTGGGAATCGACAGACATTTCTTCCAATTTAGCGGGAAGCTTGGGCTATCTGGATTTTAAACTTGATAGCAAAAAAGGAACCATACACAAAACAGGATTACAAATTAGAGAAACCAATCATCAAAGCATTGCCATTAAAATGAAATCAAACGCAAGCTTGAAAATTTTTGTTGCAAATGATTATGGCGACTTGGGCACTGCAGAATATTCGGGTAACTCATCTTTTGAAGAAGTATTGATTTCTATCAATAATAGCACCAGTTTGAGCGGTACAACAAAGCTAAAAATTTCGTTTCATGGCAAGAAAAATGACTTGGTTGAAATAGATTATATAAAACAATTATAAAGACATTGAAGATATGTTAACCAGCACAAAATTATTGGTAATATTTAGCACCTTACTATTCCAGTGTTTTATTTATTTTGAGTAGTTGTATTGAATCATTCATAAAAAAACGACATGCTTAAACATATTTTTACTTTTTCACTCATTTCTTTGTCTTTTATAGCCACATCACAAGAACAGCCAAATGTGTTGTTGATTATGGCAGATGATCTTAACGATTACATTGGTGCTTTTGGTGGGCACCCCGATGTTAAAACACCCAATATGGACCGCTTGGCAGCATCGGGTGTACAATTTTCAAATGCACACACCAACGTACCTGTTTGTCAACCTTCAAGAAACAGTTTATTTACAGGAGTTTATCCGCACGATTCCGGAGATTTTGGCTGGACACCAATGTCAAAACAACCTGTGCTTAAGCACAATAAAACCATGATGGAATATTTTGTTGAAAATGGCTACCAAACCTTAGGTACAGGAAAATTGACACATGGAGCGCCGCATCAATATTGGCAAGAATGGGGGAATAATCCTAAGCATAATTATGGGCCATTTTATTTTGATGGTGAGGAAATTGGTGTATTACCAAACGTACCAGACCCCTACCGCCAGATAGGAACTATTGATGGCTCTTACGGACGTATTTCTGAAGGTGGCATCACCAATGGTAAATATGGTGAAATTGGTTTGGTTTATGGATGGGACAAGAAGCCGTACAGGTTTCAAGACAACGATAACAGAGATCTACTTCAAGGAGAATTACATGCTCAATGGGCCATTGAAAAGCTTGAAAAAATTGCACAAAACAAAACAGCAAAGCCTTTTTTTATGGGTGTCGGTTTTGTGAGGCCTCATACACCCCTTCATGCTCCCGACGAATACTTTGACATGTATCCCATTGATGAAATTGAATTGGATAAATGGATTGACGGCGATGAATTGGACACCTTTTGGAAAGAAAATTTTCAGGGGAACCTATCACTTGAGGGTGATGTAAAAACAGTTTACGGATACAGAGGAGGAAATCTTAAAGGTCCATTGTTATTAAAGACATTGGTAGATTCATACGGAGGAGACAGAGAATTAGCTCTCAAATATTTCCTACAAGCCTATTTAGCATGTATTACCTTTGTTGATGATCAGGTTGGGAAAATTTTAGACTCTTTAGAATCAACAGGCTTGAGTAAAAACACCATAGTCATTTTAACCAGTGACCATGGATGGCATTTAGGCGAGAAAAACCATTTATTTAAGAACTCTCCTTGGGAAGAAAGTACACGTGTTCCTTACATTGTCCGCATTCCTAATAGCGAAGTGAGAGGTATGGTAAACCACCCGGTGTCACTAATCGATATTTTTCCAACATTGATTGACTATTGTTCGCTTTTGGGAAACACCAAAAAATCAAACTCTGGTGGAAATCTAGGCGGGTATTCTTTACGTGCATTTTTAGAAAATCCAAACACAAAAAATTGGAAAGGGCCTAATTATGCCTTAACAATTGTAGGAAACTATGGGCTGAAATACCCAAAAGAAAAACAAAACTACTCCTTGCGCACGACTGATTATAGATATATCAAATATTCTAATGGAAAAGAGGAGTTGTATCACAACAAAAAAGATCCCTACGAGTGGCACAATGTAGTATTTGAAAAAAGATATAGAAAGAAACTTAAAACATTTCGTTCCCAACTAAATAACATAGTAAATTAGCAATGATGATAAAAGGTGTTTTTATATTTAACTTATTACTATTTGTTGCACCAATTTTTGTGTGGAGTCAGTCTAAAAAACCCAATTTAATTGTAATCATGACTGACGATATGGGCTATGCAGATGTTGGGTTTAATGGGTGCACAGATATCCCTACACCCAATATTGATTCTATTGCATATAATGGCGCACATATTGTAAATGGTTATGTGTCATTTCCAGTTTGTGGACCTAGTAGAGCAGGTTTTATCACGGGCCGCTATCAAGACAGATTTGGCTTTACAACCAACCCGACTATTGATCCGACAAATGATATTGCTGGTCTACCACTTGATGAAAAAACCTTAGCTGAGGTTTTATGCAATGAGGGTTATAAAAGTGCTATTGTGGGAAAATGGCATTTGGGTACACATCCGAATTTTCATCCATTAAATAGAGGATTTGATTATTTCTATGGTTTTTTATCTGGAGGGCATAATTACTTTATGAATCAATTAACTGTAGAAAATCTTGAAAATGTTAAATCAAAATGGGCTTGGTATAGAACTAAGCTTCAGGAAAATCATAAAACACTAGAATTTGATGATTATAAGACCGACTACTTAACAGATGAGCTCAGTGAGGCAGCCCTTCGCTTTATTAACAAACAAGCTGAAAATGACCAATCTTTTTTCTTATTTCTCTCCTATAATGCTCCACATACACCTATGCATGCCACTGAAAAATACCTATCAAGATTTCCAGATATACAGGATAGAAAAAGAAAGACCTATGCAGCTATGGTAAGTGCTGTCGATGATGGAATAGGGCTAGTATTAGAGACGTTGAAAAAAAATGCTCTAATTGAAAATACCATTATTGTGTTTTTATCTGATAACGGAGGTGCACATAACAATGCTTCTCAAAATACACCTTTGAGAGGAACTAAAGGAAGTGTTTACGAAGGCGGACTAAGAGTGCCATTTGCCATACAATGGAAAGGAGTGATTCCTGTAAATACAAAGTACGAAGAATCTGTATCTTCATTGGATATTATGGCAAGTATGGTAGACATTTTAGACATCAAATCAAATCGGAAAAAACCTCTAGATGGTGTGAATATCATACCTTACCTGACTGGTGAAAAGCAAGGAGCGCCTCATGATTATTTGTTTTGGCGAAAATGGAAACAAAACGCCATGGCAGTAATTCATGGAGATCATAAACTACTCAAATCAAATAAAAGGTCAGAGTCAGAAATTTATAATTTGAAACTTGATGTTTCTGAGTCAAAAAACATTAAAGGCTCCAACGTTGTTTTGGAAAAACAATTGCAAAATGCGTGGAATCGTTGGAATCAAAAAAATATAGACAGAATATTCCCAACATTGGGTGAAGACGAATGGTGGACTAAAAATAAAAATTAGATTGTATGTTTAGGTACGCTTTATTTTCTCTATTTATTTTGACAACATCGCAATTGTTTGCGCAGGAAAAACCCAACGTTTTGATGATTGTTTTGGATGACCTCAATGATTATGTGGGTGTTTTAGATGGGCATCCACAGGCAAAAACCCCTAACATTGATAGGCTTGCTAAAGAAGGAGTTTTGTTTACAAACGCACATGCCAATGTCCCAGTATGTCAACCATCCAGAGCAAGTTTTATGACAGGCATTTCTCCATTGCGTTCTCGAATGTGGGGATTTGATAATTGGACGAAGAACAAATTATTAGCGCAAGCAACTACCCTTCCTGAGTTTTTCATTGCAAAGGGCTATGTTAGCATGCAGTCTGGAAAGGTCTTTCATAGTCCAAAAAAAGGCGCTTGGAGCCTTATGGGGGTTAAAAAAGACTATGGCCCCATAGCATTTAATGGCAAAAAATCAGTTCCCCACCCCTTATCTCCTGAAGGTATGCGTGAATTAGGAGCTCTTGATGCTACATTTTTCTCTTTGGTAGATGTTCCCGAAGTTTCACCTACTGATGATACCCCTGGAGCAAAAGGATGGTATAATGGTAGCTGGGGAGGAAAACCATTTCGTTATGTAAATGATACTGATAGAGATTTAATGACTGATGAGAAAAGTACTATTTGGGCAAAAAAACAATTGGAAAAACTAAGCAAACAAGATAAAATAAAACCATTTTTTATGGCGATTGGTTTGCATAGACCACACACACCCTTAGTCGTTCCTCAAAAATATTTTGATATGTTCCCATTAAAAATCATTCAAACGACACATTTAAAAGAGGAAGATTGTTCGGATACGTATTTAGAAAACAACAACCTTAAGAAAGGTGGAATGTCAAGAGGAAGAAAGGCATATGTAGGTTTAGTTGAAGGGTATGAATCAAAGGAGCTTGCACTTAAAAAATACATACAGGCCTATTTAGCAAGCGTTGCTTTTGCTGATGATCGTGTAGGTGAGCTGCTTGAAGCATTAGAAAATTCGAAGTTTGCCAACAATACCATTGTTATTCTCTTTAGTGATCATGGATACAATTTAGGAGAAAAAAAATATCTGTGGAAGTATAATCTGTGGGAAGAAACTACACGCGTACCACTGATTATAAAAGCGCTAAAATATAACGAAAATGCAGGAAAAAAAGTAACCCATCCGGTTTCATTACTAGATATTTATCCTACAATATTATCTCTTACAGGAAATAATGTCTCAAGCCTTAAACTAAACGGAATACAGCAGTTAGATGGATTCAGTTTAGAGCCATTTTTAAAAAATCCTAAAACCAAATTATGGGATGGTCCCGATGCAGCATTAACAGTTATTGCAAGTTGGAGGTCTCAACTTCCTGAACGACAACACCTATCAGTAAGAGGAAAAAGATATAGATATATTAAATATGCAAACGGTAATGAAGAGCTATATGATCACAAAAAAGACCCTCACGAACGGTATAATCTAGCAAGTAGTATTAAACATAACAATGTCAAACAAAAACTTTCTAGTATTTTGAATAAACAGTTAAAATTTTAAAATAGTTCATACTTTATAGGTTAATTATGATTATCACATTCAGTGCGCTCAAAAAAGATTAATTTTCCAACAAACGTCACTAATGACCATAAACACAAACGATTCTGACATAATTGTAAAATCCCCTGGTCGCATCAATCTGATTGGCGAACACATTGATTACAACGGCGGGCATGTACTGCCTGCAGCGATAGATCGTAAAGTCACCATGTGGTTTAAAAAAAGGGACAACAGCCTATGTCGGGTAAATTCTGAAGATGAGGGCGCTTTTACTTTTGATATCAACAAGCCCTTACAAATCAGCGATACCCATTGGGAGAACTATGTGCTTGGTGTTGTCGATGGTATTGTAAAAGCCCGTCCAGGAAAGCTCGGAGGTTTTGATTGTGTTATATCCAGTGAGTTGCCTATTGGGGCTGGTATCAGCTCATCTGCCGCCCTGGAATGTGGTGTTGCCAAAGGCTTAAATGGTTTGTTTGACTTAGGGCTTTCAAATTTGGAGCTTATAGAGATCTCTCGTATGGCAGAGCATAACTTTGTGGGTACCAAATGTGGGGTGATGGATCAGTTTGCGGTGACGATGGGCAAACGTAAAAAGCTGTTACTTCTCAACTGCGAGACCTTACACTACAAACTCATTGATGCAGAGTTTACGCCTTATAAGATATTGCTACTGAACTCCAATGTATCGCATAACTTGGCATCGAGTGAGTACAACACGAGAAGAGAAGAATGCGAACAAGCCCTTGCTCTCATTCAAAAAGACCATCCTCAGTATGATTTTTTAGCCGATGTTCCAGAAACAATCATCGAGACTTATAAAGAAAAACTCTCTGAAAAAGTCTATCAGCGGGCACTTTTTGTGTCTCGTGAAAACGCCAGAACCTTAAAAGCTGCAGAGCTTATCCAAAGCGGAGATATTAAGGGTTTTGGCAAGCTGATGTACCAAACCCACGAAGGGCTATCCAAAAACTATGAGGTCAGTTGTTCTGAACTCGATTTTTTAGTGGAACTTTCCAAAGACCTCCCGCAGGTGGTAGGAAGTCGTATGATGGGTGGCGGCTTTGGCGGTTGCACAATCAACCTTGTGGAAGAGGACTTTGTCAATGAGTTTATGAATTTGGCAAGCAAAGCCTACAAACAAAAGTTTGATATTAATCTTACTTCCATATTGGTAGCTACTTCAAATGGCGTAGAAACAATAAATTCCGAATCATAGATGGATTTTAACAACACCTCACATAGAAGAAAAAACATCCTCACAGGCGAATGGGTACTGGTATCTCCACACCGCACCAAACGCCCATGGCAAGGCAAAAAAGACAAGCCCCAGGAAGTGGAGCTGTTAGATTACGATCCGAACTGCTATTTATGCCCGGGCAATGAGCGCGCAGGAGGCACCAAAAACCCAGATTATACAGGCACATACAGCTTCCATAACGATTTTGCAGCCCTACTTGAAGGCCCAGAAGAAACTTTTAGAGAGGGATTACTAGAAGCCGAAAGCGAATCCGGAATATGTAAAGTGATTTGCTATCACCCCAATCACAGTTTGACGCTGCCACTAATGGAAGAGCGTGACATAGAGGAAGTGATCACCCTTTGGAAAAAGGAATACACTGACCTTGGGAGTGATCCAAACATCAACTATGTGCAGATTTTTGAGAACAAAGGACAGATAATGGGCTGCTCCAACCCGCACCCACATGGACAGATATGGGCACAACGCTCCATTCCTCAGGGAGTGCAGAAAAAAGTGGTGCACCAAAAAAGATATTGGGACCAAAACAGCAGCAGTTTATTGGGCGATTATTTACAACAAGAACTTGATGCCAAAGAGCGTATTGTATTGGAAAACGAAAGCTTTGTAGCACTTGTTCCTTATTGGGCAGTATGGCCATTTGAGACCATGATTATACCCAAAAGACATGTTACCTTTATTTTAGAACTATCACAGCAAGAAGTATCGGATTATGCAAGTATCCTAAAAGCCCTGACTATTCGCTATGACAACCTTTTTGAAACCTCATTTCCCTACTCTGCAGGTATACACCAAGCGCCCACAGATGGAGAGGATAACAGCCACTGGCATATGCATATGTTGTTTTATCCACCCTTACTTCGCTCAGCCGAGGTCAAGAAATTTATGGTTGGCTACGAGATGTTTGCCTATCCCCAGCGTGACATCACGGCTGAGCAAGCTGCACAACGCTTACGTGATTGTGCAACCAAACACTATTCAAAAAACAAAACATAAACAAAACCATTAAAAACAAAACCAAATGGATTTTTCAACAATAGACATAGCTGTATTTGCGCTTTATGCGCTGATCATTTTATCAATCGGACTCTTTGTATCCCGGCAAAAGAAGGGTGAGACGAAAAGTGCGGAAGATTATTTTTTAGCAGGTAAATCACTACCCTGGTGGGCGATTGGTGCTTCGCTCATTGCTGCCAACATCTCAGCTGAGCAGTTTATCGGCATGTCTGGCTCGGGTTTTGCGCTTGGACTTGCGATTGCCTCCTACGAGTGGATGGCTGCCATCACGCTACTTGTGGTTGGAAAGTACTTTCTGCCCATTTTTATTGAAAAAGGACTGTATACCATTCCAGAATTTATCGAAAAACGATATAGCACCAACCTTAAAACCATATTGGCCGTTTTTTGGATCGCACTCTTTGTGTTTGTCAACTTAACAACCGTACTTTTTTTAGGTGGGAAGGCACTGGATACCATTGTAGGAAGCGGCGATGGAAGCATCTTACTCAATAGCATCATAGGACTTGGTCTGTTTGCTGCGGCCTATTCACTATGGGGCGGGCTGGCAGCTGTGGCTTGGACAGATGTTGTACAAGTGGTATTGCTCATCATTGGTGGTCTACTTATGGCATATTTTGCCTTAGCGAACGTCACAGACTCTGGGAGCTTTATCGACGGGCTGAAATACGTTTATGAAAAAGCACCTGAACGCTTTTCGATGATTCTCTCCAAAGGAGAGATTATCACCCCCAACGGAAGAGACGCTTGGTGGGATTTGCCAGGATTAGCGGTACTCATTGGCGGAATGTGGGTTGCAAACCTCTACTACTGGGGATTTAACCAATATATTATTCAAAGAACACTTGCTGCCAAAAGCTTAAAAGAAGGTCAAAAAGGAATCGTGTTTGCAGCCTTTTTAAAGCTAATTATCCCTGTGATTGTGGTACTTCCGGGGATCATTGCCTATGTGATGAACCTAGACCCTGAGACAGGCACGCTAAACATGGGTCTTCTGAACAGCGAGGGCTTTTTGGGAACCGCTGGCAATGTTGCCAATGACAATGCCGCACCTTGGCTGATTAAAAACTTTATTCCAGTGGGGCTAAAAGGTCTTATCCTAGCTGCCCTGGCCGCAGCGATCGTCTCCTCACTAGCCTCGATGATTAACTCTACATCGACCATATTTACCATGGACATCTACAAATCGATGTTCAACAAAAATGCCAACGACAAGCAAATGGTGAAAGTAGGACGTCTTACAGGGCTTGTTGCCCTTATCATCGCCATGCTGATTGCACCGCAACTGGGTAGTCTGGGGCAGGTGTTCCAGTTTATACAAGAATATACAGGGGTCGTAAGCCCGGGGATATTGGCAGTGTTCCTCATGGGACTCTTTTATAAAAAAGCCACTAACAACGCAGCAATTTGGGGTGTGATACTGTCCATTCCGATTGCAATGTACTTTAAAGTAGCACCTAACGGCTGGAGCGATACGGCCTTGTTTGTGAACCTTCCATTTATGCACCAGATGATGCTGACTTGTATCGGTACATTAATCGTGATTGCAGGGATCAGTAAGCTAGAGGGTAATCAAGATGATCCAAAAGGCATCTTGCTGAGCAAAAAGCTCTTTGCCACAGACAAAACGTTCAATGTTGGTGCTTTTGGCGTACTGCTTATTACAGTACTGTTGTACGCGTTGTTTTGGTAAGATGCGCAGTAATTTTAATTATTGTTCTCGTAAATTTTTAGGTAATCCAATACAAGTGCATTGGGAAAGGTGGTGTTCTCATCGCTGACAGCTCGCATTAGTCCATTGTTAATGACCAAACACATGGGTTTGTTTGGCCAGTCAGCTGATGGAACTTCTACTCCTTTGGTC
Organism: uncultured Bacteroidota bacterium; assembly: GCA_902619855.1. Lineage (GTDB taxonomy): Bacteria > Bacteroidota > Bacteroidia > Flavobacteriales > Flavobacteriaceae > UBA724. Next base: position 8,861 of record CACNGE010000005.1, on the reverse strand, counting down.
TTTGTATGTATGAGCTGGTGATCAATATACCAACTCATACGATCTTTTGTCCAAAGAAATCCATAGGTGTAAAACTGATTGAATGCACTATAAGTTTGTTGAAAATTTTCAATGGGCACACTGTGGTCTTTTTTATCGTTCCAAAGCCCATATATGTAGCGCATAAACATTTCATCAGTCCGATTGGTATTAAAAAAGCGCCCAAAATATTCCCATATATCAATCTCAGGGGGCCAGCCCCTGTTTGGGGAGTCGTCAATCAACCAAATGGCAGGCCAAACTTTATCACCTTTTGGAAATTGGGCACGTATTTCAATGTAAACTCCTTTTTCTGTTCCATTAAAGTTAATTTTTTGCAGGGAGTTAATCCATCCAGTGGTATAGTCAAACTGCCCTACGGGGTCTGTACCTTGTATTTTTTCCTTTCTGTTTTCTAAATAAAGTAGTCCATCACTAACATAGACATTATTGTCTACAAGGTAACCATCATAATTGTCATTCAACAGAAACTCACCACCTGTATTTTTATTCCAAATCATTCGAATGGATTCATTGGCGTCATGAATTAGACCCTTTGACCAATTTGTTTTATCAAAAAAACCAAAATCATCTTGCCTAATCAGCTCATAATTTGCTGGAACAGGACTTGTAGATGAATTATTATTATTTAAATCATCTTCATCAGCATCGGAGAGGCCATTGTTTTGAGAGTTACATGAAAAAATAAAAACAAAGAGGATTGAAATTATAGTGTTTTTGTTGGCAAAAAAACTTCTCGATAGACCCATATCGTGACATTTAATGATTTGTGTTAAAACTCGATTAGTTCACAACAATTTTGGATGTAATAGTATTGGTTTTGTCCCTCAGTTGTAAAAGATAGATGCCTGGATTTAAAGACTCATCCAAAATGATTTCGTCTTTTTGGGCTTCTAAAAAGCCTTGTTGTTTGGTTCGCCCCAATATATCAACCAATGCATATTGGTAAGACTTATTAACTCCATGGAGTACAACTTTATCAGAAATCATAGGGTTTTGTATGTAAACCTTTTCGGTTGAAATATCGGATTTGTTGGAGAGTGTAATTTCTCCATTTTTCGCATTACTAGCTCCTATATTGGGTGTAGAATCACCTGACAATGAATTGCCGAAGAAATCTACTGTCGGGTATTCCTCCAAGTTGGCAAAAATAGTTGATGCGTCCACTGGAATGGCTGGATGAGCATAATTACCTGTATATGCTGCACCTGCATCTATTGCTTGGCTAGAAGCATCAATTTGAAACCCATATTGGTCACCACTTTGTTCATTGTAAAAAACAGGGTTAACCTCAATTCTGTTTGTGTCGATGGTTTTGAAATTATTTCTAATATTTCCAAAAAACAGGTTGTTGGTCATCATTAGGTTAGGGTCACTATAATTACCTTGTTGATTTCCAATACCAGAGCCATTAACAGCATAAAAAATATTATTAAAAATTCGGGTGTTTTGCCCATTGATATCAATTGCTGTGTCAAATGCATCATTTCCGCTTTTGTTTATGACAACAGTGTTGTTGTATATATAGCTTTCATAAGAAGGGTGTCCGCTTTGACCTCCAATTTTATCATTCAACCAGATGGTATGATCGCTGTTAACCCAATTGGGGTTTACACGCCAGCCATCATTGACACTAATGTTGAAGCGATAAACAGCACGTTGGTTTCCACCAAGAATCTCAACAAATCCCCCCTCACAATCTTGCATATAATTATATTGTATAAAGGTGTCCACGTTCGAATGGTCAACATGAATTCCGTGAGAATCCAAAATACCTTTCGCATTCACGGCTTGGTTATACTGAACAATAGTATTGATGCTATACCAATTCCAAACGGCACTTCCACGACCAATCATTTTATCATTGGTTTTGGCACCAGGTTGGTTGAAAATATTATTTTCAATCAAACAGTTTTCAGTTCTAATAGGTAGTACACAAGTACCTCCTATTTGAAAAAACTCATTGTTTCTAAACACAAAATTTGTATTTCTCTTAGTAGAGGTTTTACCCATTGTATTTTTAATATGAACACCAATTCGTTGCAGGTCTGTAAAGTAAGATTCTTCAACAATCACATTATTGATAATCCCACCCCAAGATGAAATAAATGTCAGGCCTGATACTTCAAAATCATTGAATGCATTTTGATCTGCTGGGTCTACCCAATAAAGAGCGTAGACGTTTTTAAAGGTCATATTTCTAAAGGAAAAATTATTAAGGTCTACATTAGAATTAGACACTTCTATTCTTATTCCAAAACTGACCAAATCTCCTACACCAGAACGGGATATTGTTCTGTGATTTTGAATTTCTAATCCATCAAAAACCATATTGTCATGATTGGTTACAAGGATTGCTTCTCGATAATCTCCGCCCCCATCATCATGGCTCGAACCGCTTATAATAGGCTGATTTCCAGATCCATAAGAGGTAAAGGTGATTAGGTTTCCTTCTGTCCCTGACCCATTAACAACATAATGTCCACGAAACGTATCTCCCTTTTTGAAATAGACTGTGTCACCAGGGCCAAGTGTGGTGTTGCTAAGTTTTGATAAAGTTTTCCATGGCTGCGTTTGCGAACCATTGTTGTTGTCATTTCCAGTTGAGCTACTCAAATAGTATTGATTTTGAGCACATAAAGAAAAACTCAAAAGCAATACAAATATTTGATATTTAATCTGTTTATTCATGATAGCGTCTATTTATTCTATAATTATTGGTTGAATGATAAAGGAATAGGTGTAATCTTTAGGCCATATAAGATATTGATCATGTGGCTTGGCACCCCAAGAATTGTCACCACCTACGCCCATTTGTCGATAGTCAATATTTAGATTCAACAAATCTCTTGGTTTAATATCGTTAAGATGACTGTTTTTAGGATTTCCAAGCACATCTTTTCTTTTAGAATTTTTCCAAGCACCATCATCATAATCATCCGTGGTGTTGTTATGTACGGCAAATGAAAATTCTGGCAACCCCATAAACTGCAATCCAACTCCATCTTGATCTGTTATGGAAAGCTGTTTGGTTTGTGTTCTGTATCCATTTTCTTGAGGTCTGCCGTAATCAAACTTCATCTCGTTTACTTTAGCACTGTAACTCCCCATAAAGGCTGAGGCCTTTCTGTCGATATAATTTTCATGTGGCCCACGTCCATACCATTCCACATTCTCTAAAGACGAAGAAAGCTGCATATTGACACCCAAACGTGGTATTTCGGTTTTTTCATGGGCACCGCCATAGTCAAAGGAGTGGGTAACTTTAACGCTGCAATTGGGTTGAATCAAATAACTCATCACTACTTTGGAGTTGACGGCAGCTAACTTATATATGCTTTCTAAAAGATGTCCCTGCTTTGTTTTTTTGTGACTGAAAGAAACCAACTTTTGATTTTCAGAGGCTTCTTTCCATGATTTTAGTCTTGTGGGCATTTTGTTTCCATAGTCATTGTCTATTGGTGCGCGCCAGTAGTGAGGTTTTGGGCTTTTTAAAAGCATCTCGATTCCTGAAACATCCAAGATGGTTAAATATCCGCTTGATTTGTTAAATCCTAGAGATAATTTACCAATACTAAAATGGATTTCGTTTTGGTTTTCAACAACCTCAATTTTACCATTCTTTTTACTGCCAAGGGTTTCAATATTGCCTTCCTGCAACAGCAATTGTTCTGAAAAGGCCAGATGACCCTCTGCTAGAAGTGCATCGGCTTTTTTAAGTTTTCCGTAAATATTTATGTGGTAATCACTGCTGTTTTCTAATTCTGATTTGAAAGCAAGTGGGATGTGTGCTGTTTCTTGGGGTAGTGTTTGTGAATTCTGGGTGTATGATTCGATCTCAATACCATTTTTTAAAAGGACAAATTCAAGCTTGTAAGCAGCCAAAGAGGTAAAAAAGTTTTCGTTGTACAAAATGATTTCTTTCTTGTTCTCATCTGCCCAGCTGGCATGAGCGTTCTGATACACATGCTTTACTTCCTCAAGTGCAGGATGGGGTGTGCGGTCTGCATTGACAATTCCGTTCAAACAAAAATTTCCATCTGTATGGTAGTGGTCAGGTGCAAAATCGCCACCAAACTTCCAGTACTTAGTTCCATCTTCATCAATGGCTGCCAAACCCTGATCAACAAAATCCCAAATAAACCCACCTTGCATTTGGCGTTCGCTGCGAACCATATCCCACAAATCAGCGATGTTTCCGTTGCTATTGCCCATGGCATGAGAATATTCACACCAAATAAAAGGTCGGTCTGGAAATTGACCCAAATAATCTTTTTTAATCATTTCCATAGGTGCATACATCCAAGAAAAATAGTCGGTATGGGGTTCCAAATCAATATCAATATTTGTCTTTTTGTAATACGGATGTTCTGAAGTTCGCTCATACATCACAGGTCGTGTAGGGTCATACGCCTTTGTCCACTTATAGCCTTTGACAAAAGAGGGTCCGTCTCCTGCCTCATTACCCATAGACCAACTAATGATACTGGGCTGATTTTTGTCTCGCTTCACCATGCGTTCTATTCGATCTAGATGCATGGCCTCAAATTCAGGTTTATAAGCGGGTGTGTCTTCTTTTTTGTAATGAAAACCATGACTTTCTATATTGGCTTCATCGATTACATAAATGCCATATTGGTTGCACAGCTCATACCAGTAAGGATCGTTGGGGTAATGCGATGTGCGTACGGCATTGATATTATTGGCTTTCATGATTTCAATATCCTTTCGCATGGATTCTTTGGAAACCACATGGCCAGTCCACTCGTCGTGCTCGTGACGATTAACGCCTTTGAACAAAATGGGTTGACCATTGACTAGAAACTGCCCATTTTCAATCTTAGTTTCTCGAAATCCAACAGCCTGACTCAGTGCATGCGTTTCATTTCCTTTGCTATCAAAAATGCGAATCCAAAGCGTGTACAGGTTAGGAACCTCAGCGCTCCATAACCGCATGTTTTGGGTAGGAATTACCGATTTTACCAAGCTTTCATTCCCTTTTTTGAGTGAAAACACTTTTGATGTTTGGGCAATGGAATTGTTTCCCTCCTTAAGCTCTAGGGAAATGTGACCTTTGGATTTTTGTTTAGAAAAATTGGACAGCAATACATCAACTTCTAGTGTTGCTTGGGTGTATGATTCGTTCAAATTTGTTTGTACAGTAAAATCTCGTAAAGATGCTTTTTTGGGGCTGGCATACAATCGAACATCACGCTCAATGCCACTAAGGCGCCAAAAGTCTTGATCTTCCAAATATGTGCCGTCGGACCAGCGAATCACCTGAACAGCAAGCTGATTGTCTCCCGCTAACAAATAGGAACTGATATCAAATTCGGCTGGAGTTTTACTGCCCTCGCTATAGCCCACCTTCTGACCATTCACCCATACGTAAAAGGCAGAGTTTACGCCTGCAAAGTGTAAAAACACTTGATGCTTATTCCAGTTTTCGGGAATCGTAAACGTTCGGACATAGCACCCCACTGGGTTATAGTCTTTGGGCATAAAGGGTGGATTGATTTCGTAGGGATAAACGATGTTGCTGTATAGTGGAAAATCGACTGTGTGGAACTGCCAATTGGCTGGAACAGGTATTGTGCCCCAGTCAGAACGATCATATTCGTTATTAAAAAAATCTTTTGGAGTCTCTTTTGGTGTGGAATATAATTTAAAATCCCATCTTCCGTTTAGTGAAACTTCTAAACTAGAAGCGTCAGCTTTTTCTTTTTCAATCTTTGATTTGTAAAGTTTAAAGTGCGCATGAGGTTCTGTAGTATTGACTTTAAAGACCGATAAATCTTCCCATTCAGGAGATTGTGACTTTGCAGTTATAGAAAACACAAATACCAAAAACAAAATAAGTTTCTTTGACATGGATTATTAAATTTTACAACCAAAGTAAAGCAATTATTAATTTTGTTAATTTAAATGAACTGAGTATGCTAAAAAATGATATTAAGATGATAATTGCTGCAAGCTAGACATACAATTTTAATTGTTGGTTTGTATATTAAACAAATAATTGTATATATGAAGTTTTTTTACCTTCCAGCCTTTTTTATTGTGGTTTTTTCATTTTTTGGAACCGCGCAGGAATTGGTATACGAACTCGATTTTGAGAATCAGACAGTAGGAACAGAAATTACCAAAAGGAATACCCTTCAGTTTCAAGGCTGGAATAAATCGGTGTGGACAGTTAGACAAGAAGAAGCCAATAAAGTAGCTACTTCTACTACGCAAGCAAAAGTTTTTTTAATCAAATCATTTGATTTAATCCCGGGTAATCGTTATCGATGGATATTAGAAACTAAAGTGGTTAATAATGGTCCTGCATGGAAGCGAACACATGTACTCACTGTAGTTTCTGGAAAAGGGGACGAAAGTCAACAATTAGTTAAGGAAAATATAGCTGAACCTAAGAATGGTACATGGACTTCTAGCAGTTTGAATTTTACTGTACCGCAAAATAAATCCGAAGTCACACTACAATTATTCCGTTTTGCAGATGGAACTGAAGTCTCGATAGACAATTATAAACTCTTTAAACTTTAAACATTATGAAACATTTATTTACTTTTTTATTATTTATTTCGTTCAGTTTGCAGGCGAATGCCCAGCAAACAATACTTAACGAAAATTTTGAGACAGGATATACTAATGGGGCTGATTTGAAAGGGGTTAATGGCTGGCAAGTTTTTCAACAAAACCCCGTAGTACAAACTATTCAAAGCACTGGATCTGGGAATAATAACTCGGATTGGTTTGTTGAGTTTAGAACTGGAGGTTATCAAGAAATCCAAATGGTCAAAGAATTAGTCTCAGGTAAAACATACACTTTCAAAGCATATTTCAAGCGTACAAATGGGTATAATGGGAAAATGCTTATCAGAGTCATGAAGCTAGCAGGGTCTCCTGTAGAAATCGATAAATCATCAGATGGTGGTGTTAATAGTGGGTACGAAGAAAGATTATTAACTTTCACAGCTGATGAAAGTGTAAATTATGGTTTTAGAATACAACAAAAATTTGGATCTTCTTATTTTCAAATTGATGACGTGGAGATTAACTGTACCGATTGTCAAACAGCCTCGTTTTCTGATCTTAATGATTTTCAATTCAATATTTATCCCAACCCCGCGAAGGATGTCATCGGGTTTCAATCTGAATTGCCATTAGAGCGAGTGGAGATTTTTTCACTAACTGGTTCCAAAGTGCTCTCAGAGACAAACAATTTCGAACAAATCGAGGTTGGAAACCTAGCGAAAGGCATCTATTTGCTAAAGACTTCTGCTGCAGACGGAAAAGTAGCCACACAAAAACTTATCAAAGAATAATTTTTTTGACAGAAAACTATTTATTAAAAACTTCCTTGGTAATTTACTAAGGAAGTTTTTTAACGCAACAAACTATGTACACGCATATCGTTTTTTGGAAATTGAAAAAAAATGCCAATGGCATGAACCGTGCTCAACTCTCACAAGAAGTCAAGCGGCGCTTGGACGAACTGCCTTCGCACATTCCAGAAATCATAACCTATGAAACAGGAATCAATGTAGGAGACTACAGTGCTTCATTTTTTGATGTCAGTTTGGTTTCTACTTTTGAAAACAAAGATACTTTTTGGGCCTATACTAAATATCCAGTACACGACGAGGTGGTGGCATACATTCAATCTATTCAAGAAGCTGAGGAAATCGTTGATTATTTCAATTAAAAAAGATAATTAGTGACTAAAATGTGCTAAACAAAAATGGCTAATTGATTTTACAATTTTTTTATTTGTAAAAAAATAGAGAACTTATATGACTACAATCACGAATATTGAAACTTTTGTTCTGAAGGATACTTTGGAGAAAAGTTTTTTCTTTTCTCAATGGGAATATTCAGAGCGCTGTATCTGTATTGTTAAAATTACCTGCTCTGATGGTACTTACGGTTGGGGAGAAGGCTATGGTCCTGCTTTTATTTTGGAGTCTGGAATTGAGTTTTTAAAATCCCAGGTGATAGGACAAAACCCCTTGCACAATGAAGTGATTTGGAATAAGATGTACCGCAAAACACTCGATTTTGCCCGCCGAGGTGTTTTGGTCGCTTCCATGAGCGCTATCGACATCGCCATTTGGGACATAAAAGGAAAATTATTGAACCAGCCTGTGGGTGCATTGCTAGGAGGCGTACACAGAAATTATGTTGTTCCTTATGCCACGGGAATGTATTTTACAGAAAAAGACAATCCAGCTAAAGATTTTGAGGTGGAGGCCAAAAAGTATTTAGAGAAAGGGTTTAAGGCTATCAAGATGAAAGTAGGCCTTGGTGTTGAAAGAGATGTTGCTAATGTGAAGCATTTACGCTCCATAATTGGAGACGATATTAAACTTATGATTGATTCAAACCATGCCTACAGCTATATGGAGGCACTTGAATTGGCAAAAAAATTAGAGGCCTACCAAATTTCATGGTTTGAAGAGCCTATATCTCCAGAGTTTTATGAACAATACGGAGAGTTGAGACAAAAAACCACGATCCCTATCGCTGGTGGTGAATGCGAATACTTGCGTTTTGGCTTTCATCAGCTTCTTAGAAACAAATCGGTTGACATTATCCAACCCGATATTTGTGCTTGTGGGGGACTGACAGAGGTCAAGCGCATCGCTTCGTTAGCCTCCACCTACGGAGTAGATGTGGTGCCTCACACTTGGGGCAGTTCTATAGGGCTGCATGTTGCCTTACATTTTATATCCAACTTAGAGTCTGTTCCTGGACGAATGTTTAGCCCCGATTTTCTGTTGGAATTTGATCAGACAGAGAATGCATTGCGGGAGCAG